>NZ_LECT01000007.1:300000-433851 GCF_001027925.1 Rhodopirellula islandica
GGTCAGAGGGCTGGGTGGGGGAGTTTTAGTTTATCAGGGCCACAGGGCCACAGGGACTCAGGGACTCAGGGACTCAGGACTCAGGACTCAGGACTCAGGATGGTCGGCGCATGAAAAAACCGGGCGTCTGGGGGACGCCCGGTTCGTGTGTTTAGCAATTCGAAGCTGCGATCACTCGCCTTCGTTGGTGCTCGACGTGGTCGAGGCGGTTTCGCCGTCGCCGCCCAGCAGTGGGAACGATTCTTCGAGTGCCGAGACAGGTGCCTGCGACAGTTCTTCGAGTGCTTCGCGGCGGTAGTTGACTTCCGACTCTTGGAAGATTCGGAAACCGGTACCGGCGGGAATCAAGTGTCCCAGGATGACGTTCTCTTTCAGACCGACCAACTTGTCGACCTTGCCCGCCAAGGCGGCTTCAGTGAGCACCTTGGTGGTTTCTTGGAACGACGCTGCTGAGATGAACGAGTTCGACTGCACAGCCGCCTTGGTGATCCCGAGCAACTGGGTGCTGGCCGTTGCGCTCTTGCAACGTTTGCCCTTGGCAGGCGTGCCGCCCATCGCTTCGACTTCGGCGTTGGTTTGCTCGAACGCTTCCTTGGGCACGATGGTGCCTTCGGTGTAGTCCGTGTCACCTGGGTTGGCGATCTTGATGCACTTCTGCAAGTCCTGGTTGGCTTTGCGGAAGTGGAATCGGTCCATCACGCTACCTGGCAACAGGTTCGTGTCCCCGGCGTTCTCGATCTTCACCTTGCGAAGCATGCGGGCGATGATGATTTCGCCGTGCTTGTCGTTGATTTCCACACGCTGGCTGCGATAGACCTGTTGGATTTCGTGCAGCAGGTATTGCTGAACGGCTTCTTCCCCGGTCACACGCAGGATGTCGTGAGGAACCAAGGCCCCGTCGACCAGTGCTTGACCGGCCTTCACGATGTCGCCTGTGTGCACCAAGAAGTGCTTCCCGTGAGGCACCAGGTGCTCACGTTCGATGCCGGATTCGCTGCGGACGATGATCGTTCGCTTGCCCCGTTTGCGTTCGCTGAGGATTTCGACTTCGCCGTCGACTTCTGCGATCACAGCCGGATCCTTTGGCTTGCGAGCTTCGAAGATCTCGGTCACACGAGGCAGACCACCGGTGATGTCCGAGACGCCGCCCGTTTCACGAGGCATTTCGGCCAGGACCTTCCCGGGAATGACTTCGTCGCCTTCTTTGACCGAGATCGTTGCCCGTTCAGGCAAGTACTGAGCGTGAAGTGGGCGACCGGATTCATCTTCGATGACCAACTGAGGGTGCAAATCACCCTTGTGATCGATGATCGTCATCCGGGTGTTACCGCTGGCTTCCCGATCCAGTCGCATCGTTTCGCCTTCGACCACATCCTCGAAGCGAATCTTACCGGTCACTTCCGACAAAATCGGAATCGAGTACGGGTTCCATTCGCAGAGAACTTGGCCGGCGGTGACCTTGTCACCTTCTTTGACCATCAGCATGGCACCGGTTGGGATGTCATACGATTCGACTTCTCGGCCGCGATCGTCGACCAGCATGATCTGGCCGTTCCGCGTCAGAACGATGTCGCGACCTTCGGCGTTCGTCACGGCTTTCATTCGTGTCAGGCGAACTTCACCATCACGATTCGTTTTGATGTCCGACTCTTCGACCTGCTTGCTCACCGAACCACCGATGTGGAACGTCCGCATGGTCAGCTGTGTACCTGGCTCACCGATGGACTGAGCGGCGATGATGCCGACGGCCATGCCTTCTTCGACCATGGATCCGGTCGACATGTCCATTCCGTAGCAGCAGCGGCAAACACCCAGCGGTGCGTCGCAAGACATGGGTGTGCGGACCTGGATCTTTTCCAGTCCCATCGCTTCGATGTTGCGAGCGATTTCGGGGGTGATCATTTGATCCGCTTCCACGATCACTTCATCGGTGACCGGGTTGACGATCGATTTCAAGCTGACACGACCATTGATTGATTCTGCCAGCGAGACTTCGACCTTCTCACCACGGTAAACGACACCCTTGGTGATGCCCTGTGTGGTGCCGCAGTCATGCATGGTGACCACAACGTTTTGGGCCACGTCGGCGAGTTTCCGCGTGAGGTAACCGGAGTCAGCTGTTTTCAACGCCGTGTCGGCCAGACCCTTGCGGGCACCGTGCGTGGACGAGAAGTACTCGAGCACGGACAAGCCTTCACGGAAGTTTGCCTTGATGGGCGTTTCGATGATTTCACCGGTTGGCTTGGCCATCAGACCACGCATACCAGCGAGCTGACGAATCTGCTCGATACCGCCCCGTGCACCCGAGTGCGACATCAAGAACACAGGGTTGATGTACCAACCGCCTGGGCGAATGTCGTTTTCCATCGCCGTCATCATGTCTGCCGTGATGGCTTCCCGAGCGTGGGTCCAAGCATCAAGAACCTGGTTGTAACGTTCTTTGCCGGTCATCAAACCACGGTCATAAGCTTTCTTGTGCTTCATGACCTCTTTTTCAGCTTCCTTGATGAACTGCAATTTGGTGTCGGGGGTCACCAAGTCATCGGTCGCGAACGACAGACCACTGCGGGTGGATTCCCGGAAACCGGTTTGCATCATGTCATCGAGCAAGTGAATCGTCGCTTTTCGACCGAGACGTTGATAGCAGTCACTGATCGATTTCGCCAAGTCACCGCTACGCATGGCACGGTTGTAGAAATCCATCCCCACCGGCAGCATTTCGTTGAAGCGAACGCGGCCGGGAGTGGTGTCGATGACGGCACCGTATTCGCCGGTTTCGTCATCGGTTTTCAATTTTTGGTACTTCGGCAAACGCAATTTGATTCGCGTGTGCAATTTCACGACGCCTTGAGCCAACGCGTAGTCGACTTCTTCGTAGGTGCTGAACGTCATGCCCTCGCCCTTTTGGTCGGGCATTTCAACGGTCATGAAGTAGCAACCCATGACGATGTCCTGCGAAGGACTCATGATGGGCTTCCCGTTCGAAGGAGCGAACACGTTGTTGGTGCTCATCATCAACGTGTGGGCTTCGACTTGCGCTTCGATCGAAAGCGGCAAGTGAACGGCCATTTGGTCACCGTCGAAGTCAGCGTTGAAGCCTTTGCAAACCAGCGGGTGCAGGTGGATGGCGTTGCCTTCGACCAGGGTTGGTTCGAAGGCTTGGATACCCATCCGGTGCAGCGTGGGAGCTCGGTTGAGCAACACGGGGTGGTTCGTGATGACTTGCTCGAGGATATCCCAAACCTCTTCGTCTTTTCGTTCGAGCATCTTCTTGGCCGACTTGATCGTGTCAGCGTGGCCGAGCTCTTTGAGGCGACGAATGATGAAGGGTTGGTACAGTTCGAGCGCGATCTTCTTGGGCAAACCGCATTGGTGCAGCTTCAAGCGAGGACCGACCACGATGACCGAACGAGCGGAGTAATCGACTCGTTTGCCCAGCAGGTTTTCACGGAAACGACCTTGTTTCCCCTTGATCATGTCGGTCAAGGATTTCAGCGGTCGGTTGGACGACCCCAGGACGGGACGCTTGCAGCGGTTGTTGTCAAACAACGCATCGACCGATTGTTGCAGCATTCGCTTTTCGTTGCGAATGATGACTTCGGGAGCGTTCAGATCGACCAGTTTTCGCAACCGGTTGTTGCGGTTGATGATCCGACGATACAGGTCATTGAGGTCCGACGTTGCAAAGTTGCCGCTGTCCAGCAGCACCAAGGGACGCAAGTCGGGAGGAATGACAGGAATGACGTCGAGCACCATCCACTCGGGGCGGTTGTCGCTGTCACGGATCGACTCCACGATCTTCAGGCGGTTGATCAGGTCCTTCTTCTTTTGCTTGCTGCCGGTTTCAGCCAAATCAACTCGCAGTTGATCGGACAGCGTGACCAGGTCCAGCTTGTTCAGCAGGTCGCGAACCGCTTCGGCGCCCATGTCGGCTTGGAAGCTGCCGGTGCCGTATTGTTGACGGGCGGCACGGTACTCTTCTTCCGTGAGGAGCTGCAGGATTTCCAGGTCGGTGTCCTTGGGATCCGTGACCACGTAATCCTGGAAGTAGATGACCTTTTCCAGCGAGCTGGTTTTCATCGCGAGCAGGTTGCCCAATCGCGACGGCATGGCTTTGAAGAACCAAATGTGAACGACGGGAGCGGCCAGTTCGATGTGCCCCATGCGTTTCCGACGCACGCGGCTGTGAGTGACCTTCACGCCGCAACGGTCGCAGATCATTCCTTTGTACTTCATCCCACGGTATTTGCCGCAGGCACATTCCCAGTCCTTTTCAGGGCCAAAGATGCGTTCGCAGAACAGACCGTCTTTTTCGGGACGGTAGGTTCGGTAGTTGATCGTTTCGGGTTTTTTAACCTCACCGAACGACCAGGCCTTGATGTCTTGTGGTCGTGCCAACGAGATACGGACGGAGGCGTAATCGTTGATGCGATCGTAGTTGCTGGTTTCGCCAATGGACATTCTGAGAAGCTCCTAGCTATTAGCAGTTCGCTGCTAGCTCTTTTGCTGGTGCAATGGATGTTGGGAAGAAGGTCGGAAGACGGGGGTGAGTCATTCTTCTGACGCTTGAGTTCGAAAACCGGGCGAGTTCGAGAAACAGCCGTGTCTCGGGTTCGCCCGTTCAGGCCAGCGTGATGCTGGCCCGAACAACCAAAGCCACTGGCTCAAGGCCAGTGGCAAATGGCTTCCTTAGATCGGTCGTTTCTCGAGTTGCATGTTCAGGGCCAAGCCGCGGATTTCGTTGGTCAACACGTCGAAGCTGGCTGGTGTGCCTGCCTCCAGGGTGTTTTCTCCCTTGACCATCGATTCGTAGATCTTGGTTCGACCTTCCACATCATCGGATTTCACCGTCAGCAGTTCTTGCAGGATGTAAGCGGCACCGTATGCCTCCAACGCCCAAACTTCCATCTCGCCGAAGCGTTGGCCGCCGAAGCGAGCCTTGCCGCCGAGTGGTTGCTGAGTGATCAACGAGTAAGGTCCGGTGCTGCGTGCGTGGACTTTGTCGTCGACCAAGTGGTGAAGCTTCAACATGTAGATGTAGCCAACCGTGGTTTCTTGCTCCATCGCCTCACCCGTTCGACCATCGGTCAAACGAATCTTTCCGTGAGCAGGCAAACCGGCTTCGGCCAAGCAGTCGTTGATTTCCGATTCGCTGGCACCGTCAAAAATCGGTGTGAGTGCTTGGAAGCCAAGCTTGGCTCCCGCCCAACCCAAGTGCGTTTCCAAAATCTGACCCACGTTCATCCGACTGGGAACTCCCAGCGGGTTGAGCATGATTTGAATCGGTGTTCCATCTGGCAAGAACGGCATGTCTTCAATCGGAAGGATCTTCGCGATCACACCCTTGTTCCCGTGCCGACCCGCCATCTTGTCACCGACGCTGATTGTTCGCTTGGTCGCGATGTAAATCTTGACCATCTGCAGCACGCCCGAGCGAAGTTCATCGCCTCGCTTCATGCTGTTCAATCGGCGATCGCGTTCGTCGATGGCTTGTTCGACGTTTTGCCATTGAGTTTGGTGAACCTTCTCAGCAGCCTTGCGTTTTTCTTCGTCTTCGATTTGTTCGAGGACGAGTTCCAAGCGGAAGCTGGTGGCTCGCTCGGCAACGAACTTCGGATCTTGTCCGTCGGCCAGGGGAGTGCCAGTCGAATCCTTCAGTTTGGTTTCGGCGGCTTCTTCCAGGTCGCGAATCAACGACTCAAACGTGCTGGCAATTTCTTCGTTGCCTTCCGTTTCGTGTTGTTTCAGTTCGCGTTCGAACTCCTTCCGCTCGTCTTCGCCCAGGCTCATTCGGCGGCTGAATTTATGCGTGTCGATCACGATGCCTTCGATGCCCGATGGCACTTCCAGCGAATCGTTCTTCACGTCTTCTCCAGCACGGCCGAAGATGGCGTGCAGAAGTTTTTCTTCTGGGGTCAGCTCGGTCTTGCTCTTTGGTGAAACCTTGCCGACCAAGATGTCGCCAGGCTTCACGTAAGTACCGACCTGAACGATTCCGGTGTCGTCCAAGTTCCGAAGAGCTTTTTCGGAGACGTTCGGGATGTCTCGGGTGAATTCTTCGCGGCCCAATTTGGTTTCGCGAATTTCAACGTCGAAATCTTCGATGTGGATCGAGGTGTACGTGTCGTTCCGCACCAGCTCTTCGCTGATGATGATCGCATCCTCGTAGTTGAATCCGTCGAACGACATGAAGCCGACCAGAACGTTTCGTCCGAGTGCCAATTCACCTTTTTGAGTGGCGGCCCCGTCAGCGATGATCTGGCCCTTTTCGACCTTGTCACCCACCATGACGAGTGGCTTTTGGTTTTGGCAGGTTCGTTCGTTGAGCCCTTGGTACTTCTTCATTGCGTAGTGATCGCTGCCGATTTCGATGCGAGTCGCATCGCAGTAGGTCACTTTGCCGGCGCGTCGAGCACGCACAACCATGGCACTGTTCTTCGCGACTTCTCGCTCCATTCCGGTCCCGACAATCGGTGGTTCGGTGACCAGCAAAGGAACGGCTTGCCGCTGCATGTTGGATCCCATCAAAGCACGGTTGGCATCATCGTGCTCGAGGAAAGGAATCAAGCCAGCCGAGACACCCACCATCTGAGCAGGAGCCACGTCCATGAAGGAAACCTGTTCCGGCATCACGATCTCGAAGTCGCTACGGAAGCGAGCGATCATGTTGGGGCCAGGAACCAGGGCACCGTCTTTGACTTCGGTGTCGGCAGGTGCGACGTACGACTCGCCTTCTTCGTCGGCACGCAACCAAACGACTTCGTCGCTGACTTTGCCGTCAACCACTTTGCGATAAGGCGTGCAGAGGAATCCGTAATCGTCAACGCCGGCGTAGATGGCCAGCGAGCTGATCAGGCCGATGTTCGTGCCTTCGGGCGTTTCAATCGGACAGATTCGCCCGTAGTGAGAAATGTGAACGTCACGGACTTCAAAGCCAGCCCGTTTGCGGTTCAGACCACCAGGGCCGAGAGCTGACAAGCGGCGTTCGTGTGCCAGTTGCGACAGTGGGTTCGTCTGGTCAACGACCTGCGAGAGTTCGCCACGACCGAAGAAGAAATCGATCGCTGCGGAAACGCTCTTGGGATTGATCAACGAACGCGGTGTCATGTCTTGAGCGTCTTTGACACTCATGCGTTCTTGAACCGTGCGACGCAGTTTCAAGAAACCCTTGCGGAGCTCTTCGCTGGCCAGTTCGTCGATCGTACGCAAACGACGGTTGCCCAGGTGGTCAATGTCGTCGATCTCGGCACCGCTGTCCGCATCGAACAAGTCGATCAGGTAGCGGATCGCGGCGATCATGTCGTCCGGACGCAAGGTCATGACGGTCTCTTCGACGCCCAAATCGAGTTTGCGATTGAGGCGGAAACGACCGACTTTGCCCAACCGATAACGATTGTCGTCGTAGAACTTCTCTTGGAAGAGCGTGCGTGCTTTTTCCAATTGAGGCGGGTTGCCTGGGCGCAAACGCTGGTAGATCCGCAGCAACGCTTCTTCGTGGCTGGCCGTGTTGTCGTCGGCCAGGGTGTTGAAGATCAACGGAACCTTCGGCAGGTCCATCGCTTCGACGGAGGTCACGCCCGCGTTGCAGATCGTTTCCGACAATTCGGTGGTGATCTTGTAGCCGGCTTCCACGATGATTTCGCCAGCACGCTCGTGGCCGCTGGGGTAAACGACATCGTCGACGGCGATCTTGTTTTCGATCTTGGGCGCGTCCTTGCCACCGTTCACCTTGATGGTGCCGGTTTCGTAGAACGCCGACAGCAGATCCGCATCGGTGCTGTACTTGGGATCCATCGCACGCAGCAACATGGTGGCGGCAAACTTGCCGCTTTGGTCAATGCGGACGGTCAACGCGTCTTTCTTGGTGACGTTGACTTCGATCCAAGACCCACGTTCGGGGATCACGCGGCACGATGGCAATTTGCGATCGGTCGTCGTGTCTTGTTCCAGCACGAAGTCGACACCAGGGCTGCGGTGCAGCTGCGAAACGACGACACGCTCGGCACCGTTGATGATGAACTCACCACCGCCCAGCATGATCGGCAGGTCGCCCAGGTAGACTTCCTCTTCGATGGGTTCTTCGCGGTTCAGACGCAACCAAATTCGCAGCGGTCGACCATAGGTCAAACGCAGCTGACGGCATTCCTGAATCGTGTAACGAGGTTTCCCCAGCTCGTAATACAGGTACTCCAGCGTCGTGTTCCCGTCGTAACTGGCGATCGGGAAGATTTCCCTCAAGACGGACTCCAGCCCGTGATCTTTGCGAGCGTTGCTGGCCGCATCTTCTTGCAAAAATGCCGCGTAGGACACTGTTTGCAGGGCGGTCAGGTCGGGCAAATCGAACTGGCCCAAGCCGGTGCCGAATTTGCGAATCGAGGTGGGTTCGAGGCGACGCTGAGTCGTAGTTGCCATCGTGAGTGGGAGCTCCTTCGCGGGGAAGAACAAAAGCACCAACACAGCCCGGAATCCGCCCACACATTGTTTGGAGCTTGATTCTTCGAAACTGCATCGATGAGATGACGAAATTGGTTCGAGAGAACTCCGAGGGTGCAACGCCGTTCGCTAGAAAGTTCCGCCTTCTTTTGCCAATCAAAAATTCGATGGAATCGAAGTTTCAATCGCGGCACTCGCTCCAAAACGCACTCTGAGAACGAAATTCAAATCGTGAAACCCATTGCCAACAAACGAATCCGTTCGAGGGAATTGGCTTCGCGAATCACAATCGCGAGTAGAATGGAGGGAACGTAACTCTTATCTCACAAAGGACTTCGTGAGGTAAAAGTCATTGCCGAAAACAGAAAGACAGAACGAATACAGACGCGTCACGCAACACCGGGCCGAAGATCACTTTCGAAACTTTAACGATTGATCTTGCATCCGCAAAGGGCAACCAAACGAATTTTGGTCTGGTTTATGCTCAGAGCGGACTTGGCGGCAGAAAAGAGGGGCGAGCGTCCGCGGCCGGGCACGTCCTGTACCCGGCCCGTGAAGCCGTCGTGAACAATCGATCCAAAACCTGATTTGCACGAAAATGTCGCGAAAAACAAAGGTTCTGGGGCAATTCATCAACGATGTCAGCCCGTGGCCGCAAGCTGACCGCGTCCGGCTCCACGCTAGGCGAACTCGCGGAGGTCTGGATAAGCCTACGTGCATTGGTGGGCCGGTCAACATCTGATTCTTCAATTTTGACCGCCTCCCCAGCCTGAATGCTGGAAAGAATGAAGTGTGCTCGTGATGACGACACTTGGCTAACCGGCGTTGCTAGTTCGGGTTAAGTCACCCAGGCTGCCGAGACTGCGTTGCTAGCAAAAGCTACTGGGGGCCAAAAAAAGTCTTCGTGAAGTGTCGATCGACTTCTCGCCCGCCTTTCCCAGTCACGCTAGATTGTCTGTCGGGCTGGGCCCGCAGCAGCGTCCCCCCCGCCACGAGGTCGTGCGGCTTTTGAATCCCATTTTTGAGTCGGTTTTCGCACGGTGCACCTCCCTCAAAGCGAAGTTTTCGAGGAGTTTCGTGGAGGTCGAGCGACGGCGTTCGGGCGTACGCGAGGGGAGGGGCTCGAAACAATGGAAAGCGGCGTGATGCCCTCCCCCAGAAATCTCGCTGAACGCTCGTTTTCCGGCCCCTCCCGTTGCCAACGGGCGGGGTTCGCAAGAAGTTACGAGCAAGGTATTTAAAAGCCGCACGACCTCCCAGGTGGTGGGGCGGCGATGCAGGGTTGCCTGATTGGGCCCTTTTCCGCCCGACTGGCGCGGTTGCAGCAGTCCCTTGCCCGCGTCAAAACCTCCGCACTCTCTCATTCGATTTTCTGTTTGGAGCCAAGATGTCATCCCCTGAAGCATCCTCTCGCGAAGTTCAGTTTGCTGGGCCCGTTCATCTCGCGGTTGATCTGGGGGCGTCCAGTGGACGTGTGATCGCCGGCGGGATGGAGGAGGGGCGGTTGGAGTTGGTCGAGACGGGACGGTTCGTCAATCGGCCTGTGAAGGTCCAGGACGCGATGCTTTGGAATCACCTGCAGTTGTGGCAGGACATCCAGGATGGCTTGCGGGATGCCGCAGGGCGGGCTCAATCGGATTGGGCACAGGCCACCATCGCGTCGGTGGGGGTGGACACATGGGGGGTGAGCTTCGGGTTTGTGGATCCTCGCGATCAGATTGCTGGCCCAGTTTGGCACTACCGCGACGCCCGGCACCGCGGGATGGTTGAAAAGATCTGCGAGATCGTTCCGAGGGAAACGATCTTTCAGGAAACCGGCATGCAGTTCATGGACATCAATTCCCTGTGCCAACTGATTGCGGCGAAGCAAAACGGGGATTCCGTGTTTGAGACCGCGGAATCGTTCCTGATGATGGGGGACTTGTTTCACTGGTTGCTGTCCGGGGAACGGTCGATCGAAGCCAGCAACGCATCGACGACCCAGTTGCTGAATCCTGCCACGCAAACTTGGTCCACCAAGTTGTTGGACGGCTTTGGTTTGCCTCGCAGTTGGTTTGCGGAGCCCACCCCTGCTGGGACGACGATCGGCACCGTCCAGTCCAGCGTCGCGATGGAAACCGGGCTGCACGACGTACCAGTGATCCTGCCCGCCACCCATGACACGGCGTCGGCGGTGTTGGCGGTTCCTGCGGAAGGTTTCGCGCCGGCGTCACCGGATTGGTGCTACATCAGCTCGGGGACTTGGTCGTTGATGGGAGTCGAGATCCCTCAGCCGAATGTGTCGCCGCTGTGTGCGGAATTGAACTTCACCAACGAAGGTGGTGTCCGCGGAAGCACGCGGTTGCTGCAGAACATCGGCGGGCTTTGGATCTACCAGCAGATTCGTGCGGCACTTGATCGCCAAGGCAACACGCCGTCTTGGGCGGAGATGACCCAGGCCGCTGCCGGTGCGGAGCCGTTTGAGTTGTTGGTCAATCCGGATGATCCTGCACTGGTCGCACCCGACAACATGATCGACGCGATTTGCGGGTTGGCCGGTCGGACGGGGCAGCGGGTTCCGACGAACAATGGGGTTCTGTTCCGAGGTGCCTTGGAAGGGCTCGCGCTTCGATACCGAATGTGTTTGCAACACTTGGAGTCACTGACTCAGTCGCACATCCAGACCATTCATATCGTCGGTGGCGGTTCGCTCAATGCGTTGCTGTGCCAGATGACCGCCGATGCTTGTGGACGCCGGGTGGTTGCTGGTCCAGTCGAGGCCACGGCGATTGGGAACATTTTGATGCAGATGATTGGAAGTGGCTCGCTGCATTCGATCGATGAAGCTCGCCAGTTGGTGCGTCATAGTTTCCCGACGCAAACCTACGAGCCTCAGCAAACGGATCGCTGGGATGAGCCCGCTGCGAAGTTCGCGACTTTCTTCGAATGAGAAGCCGATGTCCGCTTTCGATCCGATGAGCGAGGAGCAAGAAAAGCTCGCTGGTCTCAAGCAAGCGATCCGAATTGCGGCCCTCGCGGCTCGTCGAGAGCAGGCCGACAAGGACGGTTGCAGTCATGCGATTACCGACGCCGTGATGCAGTTGCCTGCGTATCAATCGGCGAAGTGTGTGATGTGGTACATCGATGTGCGAGCAGAAGTTCGAACTCGGCACGCTTTGCCCGCGGCCATCGAAAGCGGCAAGCAGGTCATCGTTCCGTACTGTGTCGAGGGCGAGTTGGAGCTGTTTCATCTGGAGTCGATGGAAGAACTTTCCGAAGGAGCGTACAGGATTTTGGAGCCTCGCGAGGAACTGCGCGGCGTGGAATCGAAGCGAGTTGCCGTGAAGGATCTGGATTTGGTCTTGGTTCCTGGAGTTGGCTTTGACCGGCGTGGTGGCCGGATCGGGCACGGCAAAGGCTACTACGACAAACTGCTCGGGAATGTCCGGTCGGATTCGCGTCTGATCGCGTTGGCGTTCGAGTGCCAGTTGTTCGACACGATCCCAGTGCAGCCTCATGACGTTTACATGGACATGGTTGTCACGGAGAAGCAGCTTTACCAAGGAGTGGGCCGCTCACTGCGAGGCTCCGAGATTCGTTCGCGGTGAGCAGCGAGGGAGACGCCCCTCCCCTCGCTTCGCTCGACCCTCCCAGGGGGAGGGTGAAGTCGTCGTTGATTGAATCGGCGTTCCAGGGGGGAGAGGCAAGCATCAGAGTAGAACAGTTGTCCTCAACTGTTCCGTCGGGCAGCCTTCCACCGCCGGGCCACATCGCAACCAAGTTCACTTCCAGTCGTTCCGGTCACGCAGTTCCAGGGCGTCAACCAACCACGCAAGCGTTTGAGGGCAAATGTTCTGCTCGGCCGTGACGTTCCGAACCCCGCCTCGGAAGAAGCTGTGCCGTATCGCAGGCCGGTTGTTCCGGATGTGCGGTTTGCGGTGTTGCGATGGTCTGTGGATGGGACGGCAATTTTCAAGACCTGGTTGGACGATAAGCCAACGACACAGCCGACTCGGGGTGGCTGGCTTCTTCCGCTCATCGAATGGGATTCTCTTCCATGCCGTTTCTCTCCGGTAGCCTTTCCTTTGAACGTTTTCGCGTCAACCAATTTGAAGACGGCCCCTTCGGACAAGAGCACATCGAACGGATGGCGGAGAATGTCGCCGGGCGAACGGAAACCGCCAACGAAGAAAACGTGCACCTGGGTTTTTTGGGCGGAGATCACCTTTTCGATCAAGATTTCGATCTCGCGAAAAACATCATCGACGATGCCGTTCACTTCGGCGTGCGTGTGGACACCAACCAGGTTCCTTCGGTGATCAAGAAAGCTTGGTTGTCGATGGAGCTCGCGGCATTGAGCCGCGAAAATCCGGGCGGGAAACCGACTAAGTCGCAACGCAAAGAAGCCAAGGAAGCGGTCGAGCAACGCTGCGAGAACGAAGCGGCGACGGGCAAGTACCGCAAGTTCCAGCAGCACGCATTGTTGTGGGATTGCAGCCGCGATTTGCTGTATTACGGCGGAACCGCAGGCACCGGCAGCGGTCACTGCATCGATCTGCTCGAGCGTGTGTTCGGGATCGAGTGTGGTCACATCGGTGCCGGCGTCGTCGCTCAGGATTGGGCGCGTGACAACGATCGCTATGCAGAGATGGACGATGTGATGCCGGCCAGTTTCGTTGCCGGCGAAGGGTTCAGCGGCGTCGCTTGGGCCAATGAACATTCTCAGTCACCGGACTTCCTCGGCAACGAATTCTTGCTGTGGTTGTGGTGGATGTTGGAAACGGAAACCGACACGATCGAGACGTTTGACGGAACCGAAGTCACGTTGATGTTGGCCAAAACGCTGTCCTTGGAATGCCCGCTGGGCGACTCCGGTAAAGAATCGATTTCGGCTGAGTGCCCGACGAAGTTGCCCGAGGCGATGCGAGCGATCCAGAGTGGAAAGTTGCCTCGCAAGACAGGCATGACGCTGATTCGCGAAGGCCAGCAGTTCGACTTAACTTTGCAAGCCGAAACGTTTGGGATCAGCGGCGCTCGAATTCATTTGGACGAAGACGACAACGACTTCGGACCGGAAGACCGAATCGAAGCCGTGCGAACGCTCAGCGACACGATCGACGGGTTGTTCCACACGTTCTGTGATCGTCGAACCAGTGAAGCTTGGTCGACCGATCTTGGTGGGATTCGGGGCTGGTTGGCACCAACCCAAGCGGCCAGGAAATCAGCCGCCTGATCGGGGGCAGGTTGATCAGAAGGTGTCGGCTTGGATGACTTCGTAATTGGCTCGGGTCACCAACGCGTGGTAGACCTCGAGGTCAATGAACTGCGAAAGCATCCGGACCGAACCGTCGCTGAGGATGAACTGGGCACCGGCAGCGTGATAGCTGCTGAAATCTTCGAAGTGCCCGACGTCGCTGTTGGGCGTGTGGTCAGCAGCGCCCACGATCCGAGACGCGGCGGCGTTGGCCTCGGGGATCAGCCCTTGCCAAATCGAGCCACCCAGGCGACTGTTGCGTTCGCCGACCATCACGGTCTGGCTCAGCCCATCCAAGACGTCGCGAAAACGGTGGCGGCTGTTGCCGTAGAACAGCCCGTCGCCGTGGTACATGTCTTCGTGGATATCAAACGTGCCGAACACGCCGGCGTAGTTGCTCTTGGCGATTTGGAAGAGAAACTCATCCCCATCGTCCACGTTGTGCCCGCTCTCGTGTTCATCGTCGTGGTCGTCATCATCGTGATCGTCGTCCAGCGAGCTTGAGTGAGCATGCTCGTGACCATCGCCGTCGCCGTGCGCTTCGGCGATGAAGAACAGAGTTTCGAGCGGGTCGCTCGGGCACATGTAGCTGGGGATCGACGATTCGCGAGCTTGTTGGTTCTCGTCTTCTTCGATCGCCATCCCAAAGCGAATGGTTTCGTAGACGTTGCTGGCTTCGATTTGCGGGGTGATCGCGGCGGCCCAGCCCCAGCCGGGTTCATGGTGATCGGTGTCATCCGCCAACCAGCCACTGGGCAATTGATTGAAGATGCCGTGGTAGTTGTGCAGGGCGATGCCCATTTGGTGCAAGTTGTTTTGGCACGACATCCGGCGGGCCGCTTCGCGGGCGGCTTGAACGGCGGGAAGCAGCAGGCCAACGAGGACGCCAATGATGGCGATGACAACCAGCAATTCAACGAGTGTGAATGCGTTTCGGAGCGAGGGTCCGGCAGTCAAGCGACGGCTTGGTTTCGCGTGCACGCGTGCAACGGGGGCGGAGAAGTTCGGCATGGAATGAGACCTGAAAATGAGAACGCAGTGGCTCTCGATAGAAGACAGTGAGTTTGCGTTACAGTGAAACTGGTGTTCGCTGCAACCCAGAACGGCAGTTCTCAGGTCAAAGAAGGGGGGCCGCGTGTGTACGGACGCCAGCAATCTGCCGAGTCTTCCAAGGTGGTTGATTCGATCCGGTGATTGGCTGTGCACCGAACTGTTTCGCGGTGGACAGAGACCGCGATCGGGCTTTCAGCCATCGTGCGAGCGTTGCACAACGCACATAGGTCACTGCATTGATGAGCGTGCTGGTGATCCGAGACGATCTCTGCGGACGGCAGGCTCGTCTCCCAAACCAGCAATTCTTCCGAGCAACCTGGCGGCAGCGGTGCGTGCTGCACTGCGTCTGCAGAGCTCGAATGCGAGCAACATTCAGTGACATTCTCAGGCGAATGCGTGTGGGAGCATTCGTCGTGCACGCCGACGTGGGAATGGGTGGAATCGCACGTCGCCACATGATGGTGGGCGGCCGGCAAAAGCCAGCCACCGACCACATAAGCGATCAAAGCGATTCGACGGACCCAGAGTTCCACGCGGTTCCAAATGGTTGAAGTTGTTCGTCTTTGTTGGCGATTTTTTCGCCGAACGGATGCATTCTGTAGCAATTACAGAGTAAACCAGCTCGCGGTTCAATGCGAATTTCGCAAGCTTCTCGCGAAGTTTGCGAAGGATTCGACTTCCGTTCACCAGTCCAGGGGGGCTTGCCAGGCTGATTTTGCGCTCGCAATGTCGGTTTCCAGCACCACGGTGCTCCCGTCTCGGACGGTGAATTGGTCGGATTCGGTGACTTCGCCTAGTTGGGTCAGGCTGATCCCAGAGTCCGCGAAAATCTTGGCGAGTGCCTCGGCTGATTCGGGTGCACATTCGATCAGGAATCGCGTGTTGGATTCACTGAACAGCACTTCCGCGGCCGACAATGCCGCGGCGGTTTGCACGCCGTCGTTGGAGGGTTGTTCACGAGGGACAGACGCCAGATCGAGCTCCATTCCCAATCCGCCGGCCAGAGCCATTTCGACCGCGGCGACCGCCAGGCCACCTTCGCAGAGGTCGTGGCAGGAGCGGACCAGTCGAGCCTGGATCGCTTGGTGGACCGTGGCGAAAGTCTTCTTGGACAAGTTCGCGTCGACTTCTGGGACCGCACCGCCAGGTTCGTTTTCGACCAAACCGTAGTGCGAGCCGCCGAGTTCACGATGCGTGTCGCCGACCAGGAAGATCACGTTGCCGGCTTCCTTCGCGTCCATCGTGACTGATTTGCTGACGTCGTCAATTTGCCCCATCGCGCTGATCAGCAGGCTGGGCGGAATCGCGATGGTTTGCTTTTCGTTCTTGTCATCGAAGAAGCTGAACTCGTTGTTCAAGCTGTCCTTGCCACTGACGAAGGGCGTGCCCAGCGTGACCGCGAGGTCTTGGCAAGCGATCGCTGCTCGGACGAGCGACCCCAGCGTTTCGGCTCGATCGGTGTATCCCCAGCAGAAGTTGTCCAGGATCGCGATCTTGGAAGGATCGGCACCGACCGCGACCGCGTTCCGCATGGCTTCGTCGATCGCCGAAGCGGCCATGTGATACGTGTCGAAATCACCATAGTGCGGGTTCATGCCGCAACTGATCACCAACCCACGACGGCTGGTCAGTTTGGGACGCACGACGGCAGCGTCGCCGGGGCCGTCACATTGCGGGCCGACCAAGGGTTTGACGACGCTGCCCGCTTGGACTTCGTGATCGTATTGGCGGATCACCCAGTGCTTGCTGGCGACGTTGTAGCTGCCCAGGATCTTGAGCAGCGTCTCGGAGTTGGCTGCGGCGTTGCGATCGCCGATTGACAACGGCTTGGCTTGAGGTGGTTCGTAGATCGCATCGCGAATCACGGGCGGACGTCCGTCGTGCAGGAACGACATGGCGACGTCGCCGACCGTTTGGCCGTGGAAGTTCAATTGCAGTCGGCCGGTTGGAACAAAGCGACCGATCGCGGCGGCTTCGACGCCTTCGCTTTCGCACAGTTCTCGCAGTTCGTCCCAGCGTTCTTGGGGAACGGCCAACACCATTCGTTCTTGAGCTTCGGAAATCCAAATCTCGGTGTAAGTCAGACCGTCGTATTTGAGCGGGGCTTTGTCGAGCCAGACTTCGGCGCCGAGTTCTTCGCCCATCTCGCCAACGGCGCTGCTGAAGCCACCTGCACCGCAGTCCGTGACCGCGTTGTACAAGCCGCGATCGCGAGCCTGCATCAGCACGTCGAGGACCATTTTTTCGGTGATCGCGTTGCCGATTTGCACGGCACCACCGGACAGCGATTCGGATTCGCTGGTCAGTTCGGCACTGCTGAATGTTGCCCCGTGGATCCCGTCTCGTCCGGTGCGTCCGCCAACCGCGACGATCAAGTCATTGGGTTTGACTTCCTTGTCTTCCATGCCAACGGGAATGATGCCGACGTTGCCGCAGTAAACCAGCGGGTTGCCGAGATAACGCTCGTCAAAGTAGACCGCGCCGTTGACCGTGGGGATTCCCATTCGGTTGCCATAATCTCGAACGCCGGACACGACGCCTTGGATGACGCGGCGGGGGTGCAGCACGCCAGGTGGCAATTCTTCAGGCGAGACGTCCGGTGGAGCGAAGCAGAACACGTCCGTGTTGCAGATCGGTTTGGCTCCCATGCCCGTGCCCATCGGGTCACGGATGACGCCACCGATTCCGGTGTTGGCTCCGCCGTAAGGTTCCAGTGCCGACGGGTGATTGTGCGTTTCGACTTTGAAGCACACGTGGTCTTGTTCGTCGAACGTCACGATGCCCGCGTTGTCCTTGAACACGCTGACGCACCAATCGTCATCGCCCAGCGAGCGACGAATGGTTTGGGTCGCTTCAAAGATCGTTTCTTTGAGCATGTTGTTGTACTGGCGTTCGTCGCCGCCGGGCGTGCCATCGGCACCAGGGCCCTTGTAGTGGATTCGGCCGGCCAATGTTTTGTGGCTGCAGTGTTCCGACCAAGTCTGAGCGACCGATTCGAGTTCGATGTCGGTTGGGTCGCGTCCCAGTTCGACGAAGTGATCGCGAATGGTTTGCATCTCGACCAGCGTCAGGTAGAGCTGGCCTTCCTTGGAAAGCTTTTCCAGTCCGGCGTCGTCCAGTTCTCGAATTGGCACGTGCACCAATTCAAATTCGCCTTCGGATCCGACATCCAAACGGTCCATCATCAACGGCCCGATCACAAACGCTTCGATGGAATCGTTCGACAGGGCGCGGCGGCAGATCGTTTCGAGTTGAGCTTCGTCGACGCCGGCGATCCAGAATTTGCGGAACGTCTTGACCGTGCTGCCTTCGACACCGCTGTCGGCGAGCGCGCCCTGGGTGCTGGCCGCGACCGGGTCCATCACACCGGGCTTGGGCATCACATGCACCAGGTGCGGTTCGGATTCGATGCCGCGTTCTGCCAGCAATTCCATCAACGATTCGGGAGCTTCGGACAGGTCCGCTTCGACCTGCGAAGCGTCTTTGCCGGGGTGCCCGACGGCGACCGATTCCGTGATGGAATCGGCCAGCAACGTCGATGCAATTTCGTTGGCGGAAGCTTGGTCGATGTCAGCTTGGATCAAGTATCCCCGTGCGGCCGCGATCAGCAGGTCGTCGCCCAATCCAAGTTCATGGATTTCACGAGCCGTTTGTTCGCCGAGTCGATCGATCTGACCGGGAGCAGGATGAATGTCGATTTGCCAAAGCGGCATGATGCGAAATCGGGGAATGAGGATGGAGTCGGGAAAAGGTCAAGCAACCTGGGCCGCGGGCGGTCGTGGCTAGGTTTGAGCGGACTGTCGAATTTGTTTGGCGGTGTCGAGCCAGGTTCGCAGGGCAGCGTCGTCGCCCTGGTGCACGATGGTTTGCAGGGTGTCCAAGTCCGACCGGGATTGTTCGATCGCACTCAGGATCGCGTCGCGGTTTTCGGAAACGATGGCGGTCCAAAGGTCCGCATCCCCCGCCGCCACGCGAGTGGTGTCGAGCCAGCCATTGCCAACCAAGGCGAGCATTTCGCGAGTGATTTGACGTGCGGCCAGCGACGACAGCAAGTGTGGCAAATGAGACGTCAATGCCAAGGTGGCATCGTGTTGTTCGGCCGGCATCGTGACAATTCGTCCGCCAGTGGCTCGCCAAAATTCGGTCGCGGCGGTGATGTGTTGCGGCAGTTCTTCGCCGCTGGGCGTGATCACGATGGGTTTGTCGTCGAAAAGGTCCGCTCGGGCGTGCTCCGCGCCGCTCTTTTCGCTTCCCGCGATCGGGTGAGCCGGAACGAACTGCTTGGCCGACGCGGTCCCCGCCAATTCGCGGACCAGTCCCCCTTTGGTGCTGCCGACGTCGGTCAGGGTCAGCTCCGGGAATTGTCCTGCCAGTGCCTGGGCCAGCGATGCGATTCGGTTGACCGGCGTCGCGATGACCGCCAAATCACAGCCTTCCGCGGCGGCGGCGGGGGTCTCGAAGACCTCGTCAACAATGGACCGATCCAACGCAAATTCCCGCGTTTCAGGCGAACGAGCGCACGCAGTCAGGCGAACCGACGGCCAGCGTCTGCGAATCGCAAACGCCACACTTCCACCCAACAACCCCAAACCGATGATCGCAACGGATCGGCAGGAGGGCTCGGGCATGGGGCTGGATTCGATGGAGGCCAAAGGGCGTTTGCTGTGGATCACTCGCCATTCGTAGCGAAAGTCGTCAAGACTTTCGGCGAGTCTGGGGGGAGAACGAAACTCTTGACGAGTTTCGCTACCCGAGACTGGAGATGCTGCTGAATGCGAGAGAGCAGAAGAATACCGCACAACCCCCGCGGTTCCCATCGGTGGCAATCTGACGTTTTTGGAGGACACGCCACGACCGGAGTTGGTCTGATCGGACGCCCTCAGATGATGGCTCGCCATTCGTCGCGAACGTCGTCAAAACTTTCGCTGATTCAGGTTGGAGGACGAAACTCTTGACGAGTTTCGCTACCCCCTCCGTTCGTAGCGAAAGTCGTCAAGACTTTTGGCGATTCAGGGGGAGAACGAAACTCTTGACGAGTTTCGCTACGAGTGGCTGAGCCGGCTCGGCGACGGGGACGGTTTTTCGGCCGATTGGGGCTCATTTTCGTGGGAAGTTCAACGATCGCGCGGGATGTTGGCTAGGATGATTCCTCGCGACGCGCGGGGACCTTGATTGCCACCCGTCTCGATCCCCACCCCAATATCCCACCTGATCTCTTCCGTCGGAGAATGCCATGTCGAATCGGCAATGTTCCCGTTTTCTACCTGTCGCTTTGTTGCTGTTCGTTGCCTCACCGGCACTGGCTGATGCAAAGCCATCTGAACCAACGAAGTCACGGCCACACATCGTGATGGCGTTCGCGGACGACTGGGGCTGCTACGCGAGTGCCTATGCGAAGCATTTTCCAGGCACCGCCAGCGAAGTGATCTCGACTCCCAAGTTCGATTCGATCGCTCGCGACGGGGTGTTGTTCACCAACGCGTTTGTGAGCGCACCGTCGTGCACGCCCTGCCGAAGTTCGTTGATGTCTGGGCAACCGTTTTGGCGATGTGACAAGGCATCGATCTTGCTTGGCGCGGTCTGGGATTTTTCGTTGCCCGCTTACCCGTTGTTGTTGGAAGAATCCGGGTACCGGATCGGTCACACTTACAAAGTCTGGAGTCCCGGGCGTCCCGGCAACGCGCCGTACGGTGGAACACGCACAGCGTCCAACAAAGCCGGATCGAAGTTCAACGGGTTTTCGCAGTTCGTGATGAAGGCCGAGGATCGTGACGCAGCGAAAGCGAAACTGTTCGATGAAGTTCGCCAGAACATTCGCAACTTCCTCGACGCTGACAACGACGGAACGCTCGATGGCGATTCGCCGATCTGCTACTGGTTTGGTCCCACCAACACACACCGAAAATGGGTGGCCAAGAGCGGACATGAACTCTGGGGAATCAACCCCGATGACTTGAAAGGCAAACTGCCCGCCTACCTGCCCGATGTGCCCGAAATTCGTGAAGACTTTGCGGACTACCTGGGCGAGGCGATGGCGTTTGATGCCGCACTGGTGGTGTTGGACGAAGAACTGCAGCGGCTGGGCATTGCCGACGACACGTTGTTGGTTGTCAGCGGTGACCACGGGGTTCCCGGCGTGTCGCGTGGGAAGTGCAATTTGTACGACTTTGGGACGCACGTGCCGCTTGCGGTTCGTTGGCCAAACGGGGTGGGACATTCCAACCGTGTGGTGACCGATTTTGTTTCGCTTCCCGAATTGGCAACGACGTTCTTGGAAGTGGCCAGCGTCGAAGCTCCTGCGAGCATGATCGCTCGTCCCATCACCCCGCTTCTGACCAGCGACAAATCGGGCAGGATCGATCCGTCGCGGGACGCGGTCTTCACCGGTCGAGAACGCCATGTCGCAACGGCTCGCGAAGGCGCGAAGCCTTATCCGCAGCGAGCCATCCAGTCGGATGATTGGTTGTACATCGTCAATTTCGAACCGGAGCGTACGCCGATGGGTGACGGTCCCGAGTTGGATGCCGACGCCAGTGAATTCCCATCGGAGGAAGAATTGCGTGAGATCACCTTTGCCGCGTATCCGGACCTCGACGCGAGTCCGACCAAGGCCTTCGTTGCGCTGAACCGGGAAAAGTATCCCGAAGCGTTTGATTTCATGGTGGGACGCCGTCCGCGGATCGAAATGTATGACCTGAAGTCCGATCCGGATTGTTTGAACAACCTGGCGGGGCACTCCGACCATGCGGAAACGGAGAAGCAGCTCCATGACCGATTGATTGGCGAGCTGAAGCGGACCGGCGACCCGCGGATGAGCGAACCGGTGATTTTCGAGCACGGTATGTTTGTGGAACCAGTTGGCCCTGGTAAGAAAAAGAAGCAACCGGCCGCGCCGAAGCCCAAGAAATGAACTCGCAGGAGAAGTCCCGATGAAACGATCGATCTCACGCCAATCCATCCACCTGAGTTGGACCTTCGGGTTGGCGGTCGTGTTCCTCGGTTTCTCTGCTTGCAGGAAGTCCACGCCGGTCGAGGAGGTTTCGATCAGCGACAGCGGAGTGGCTTTGCAAATTCGCGAGACGCCCGCGGTTGATTTGCCTTGGCCGCAGTGGCGTGGCCCAACGATGGACGGGCGAGCCGATGACGCGGCGCCGCCCACAACTTGGGATGAGTCGACCAACATCGCTTGGCAAGCCAACGTTCCCGGCCGCGGTCACAGCAGCCCGATCGTCATCGGCGACCAAGTTGTTCTGGGGACGGCGGACGACGCGAAGCAACAACAGATGCTGGTTTCGTTTGACTTGGAAACGGGGGAGGAAAAGTGGCGACGTGTGATCCATGAAGGCAACTTCCCGTCCGCGAGAGAAGTTCACAACAAAGCCACCAACGCCAACGGCACGCCCGCCTCGGACGGCGAACTCATCGTCACCGCGTTCCTGAATCAAGAACGCATCTTCGTCACAGCGGTCGACCTGAACGGCGAAGTGGTTTGGCAGACCGATGTGGGGGCCTTTGGATCGAAGTTCGGCTACGCTCCCTCCCCCGTGTTGTATCAATCCTTTGTGATCATTGCGGCGGACAACTTTGGTGGCGGGTACTTGGTGGCGTTGGATCTGGAATCGGGCGAGATCGCTTGGCGCCGGTCTCGAGGGGACGCCAGCAGCTATTCCAGTCCGATGATTGCCAACGTTGGCGGGATGGATCAGTTGTTGATCACTGGAGGCGACCGAGTTGCCAGCTACGACCCGGCGACCGGCGAGCCTCGCTGGGAAACGCCCGGGATCGCCGAAGCCACCTGCGGCACGATCGTGACGGCGGGCGATCGGATCTTTGCATCGGGCGGTTACCCCGACAAACAAACGGCGTGCTTTTCTGCGGAGGGCGAAGAGATTTGGTCGGACCGCACGGCTCTTTATGAACCTTCGGTGGTGACCAACGGCACCAGTCTGTTCGGAGTCACCGACAATGGTGTCGCGATGTGTTGGTCCAACGACGATGGAAGTGTTCAGTGGAAGGAACGCTTGGGCGGCAATTTCAGTGGATCGCCGGTGTTGGCGGGGGGCAATGTGTATGTGTCGGACCTGTCAGGCAACCACTATGTTTTCGCCGCCACGGGGGACGACTACCAACTGATTTCAAAGAATCGTCTCGGATCGGATTGTTACGCCAGCCCCGCGGTCTTGGCGGATTCGTTGCTGCTGCGAATTGGCTTCGGTGAAGGTGGCTCGCGAAAAGAACGCTTGGTTAAAATCACGGAAGGTCTTTGAGTTTCGAAGCAGGGAGGGGGCAGCAATCTCAGGTCCCTCGCTCACGCGTCGGGTTGTGATTTTGTTGTAGGTTGGCCACTCTTGGCCGACATCCACCACTCTGACGGCCAAGAGTGGCCATCCTACCTTGCTTTGCACGCTGATTTTTGAGTCAAGTTCATGAACACGATCTCTCGCCTGCGATGGGCTCTGCCTGTGTTTCTGTTTGCCATCGTGTTGTCACCCGCCGGCTTTGCGGAAACGCCAAGCAAGCAACATCCAAACGTCTTGTTCATTTACTTGGACGACTACGGTTGGCGTGACGCCAGCTTCATGGGATCCGATTTCTACGAAACGCCGAACTTGGATGCGTTGGCGGAGCAAGGCATGGTGTTCACGAATGCTTATTCGTGTGCCGCGAACTGTGCCCCGGCGCGGGCCAGTTTATTGTCAGGTCAATATTCGCCGCGTCACGAGATCTACAACGTCGGAACCGAGCGTCGGGGCCACCCGAAGCACGGAACGTTGCAGCACATTCCTGGCACGGACGTGCTCTCAACGGACATTCAAACGTGGGCTCATCAAGTTCATGAGGCTGAGTATCGAACCGGCATCATTGGCAAGTGGCATCTGAGTGACGACCCGCTGCCCTATGGCTTTGACGTCAATGTCGCCGGCACGCACAGCGGCAGTCCACCCAAGGGATACTTCCCGCCGCATCCCAAGGCGCCGGGATTGCAAGACGCAACCGATGAAGAGTACCTGACGGATCGACTCACGGACGAGGCCATCCGGTTCATCGAAGACAATCAGAAACGTTCTTGGTTCTTGTACCTGTCTCACTTTGCCGTTCACACGCCTTTGCAAGCCAAGCCGGATCTCGTCGCCAAGTACAAGGCGAAGCAGCCCGGCACGTTGCACGATCACGCGGTGATGGCGGCCATGATCGAGAGCGTCGATGAGGGAGTCGGGCGGATGGTCGAGACACTTCGCAAACTTGGGTTGGAAGAGAGCACTGCGATCGTCTTCACCAGTGACAACGGTGGTTTCGGACCTGCGACCTCGATGAAACCGCTGCGTGGTTACAAGGGAACCTACTACGAAGGTGGAATTCGCGAACCGTTCTTCGTGACTTGGCCGGGCGTCGTGGAGCCAGGAACGAAGTGCGACGTTCCGATCATCGCTGCCGATTTGTACCCCACCTTTGTTGAGATGACGGGAGCCAAACGTCCGGCGGACCAGCCACTCGATGGCCTGAGTTTGATGCCGTTGTTGAAGCAAGACGGAAGCCTCGCTGAACGCGATCTGTTTTGGCATTTCCCTGCGTACCTGCAAAGCTACGCAGTCACCGACGGTCAACGAGACCTGCTGTACCGAAGCCGCCCGTGCGGGATCATTCGAGACGGTCGTTGGAAGCTTCATGAGTACTTCGAGGACGGTGGGTTGGAGTTGTACGATCTGGTGGCGGACCCAGGTGAGTCCAACAACTTGGCAACCACCAATCCGATCAAGACCCAAGCACTGCATAGCAAACTGGTGGCGTGGCGAAAGCAAATGGGGGCTCCTGTGCCGACAGAGCCCAACCCGAATCACGATCCGGCCAGCGAAGCGAAGGCGATGGAGAAAGCGGAACGCAAGGCAGCCAAGCGTTAAGCAGGTACGCAGGTACGCAGGTGTCATCGGGTATGTGAGCCGTTGGCGTTAGCCACGGTTTTCACTCGCAACCGGGGCTGACGCCCAAACGGCTCACATGGTTGTGCCCGATCATTCCAGCCGACCTGCTTAGCGGTCCAGGCGAACGCCTCCACGGCTCATGTGATTCTGTCCGATCGATCGGCAATTTTTTTCGATGGTGGTCGCGAAAGCGATCTCGACATTCCAACTCATGGTTCTTCCTTGCCCTCCAAACGATTTCGCGTTCCCGGCCTCGTTGCCGAAGCGCACCAGCGTGTTTGGACGGGTGTGCTTGATGACCGCTGTTTGGTTGGTCGCTTGGTTGCAATTCCTGCCACCGGCGTTTCCTCCTGTTTCCGTTGCCAAGTCGGATTCGCTTTCCGCCGCCGTCTCGACGCTTGAGAATGTCTCGGTCGAACGTCCCATTGCGGTGGACTCGGAGCGCAGCGCCGCTTCGCTTGCTCAGGCGTTCAAGGACGCCCGCGAATGGTCGGGGTCCTTGGACTCAAGCGTGCCGGATCGTTGCGGACAAGCAGCTCGTTTGCTGTTTGCCTGTGCGCTGGAATCGCGAGCGTGGGCAAGCGTTGGGACAGGGGATTCTCTCGTGAACTTGCATGTGAGATTGCAGATCTAAGACGCCTTCGGGTTGGTCTTCTATCTGATTTTCTTTTGCAATGTTCTTCCTGAGAGTTTTGTCGATGTCTGTGCGCACATCCCATTCTGCTTCTTCCATCCCTGCCTTTTCGCCACCGTCTTCCCCGCCAAATCGAACGCCTGAATTGCCGGCAGCGCTGCGGTCCGTTTCCAATCTTTTGTCCCAGCGTGACTATGAAGGTGTCGTCCGTCGCTTGCATTCCGCAGGAAGAACGCCCGCGATTCGAAACACGTTGGGCGTCTGCCTTCTGCGATCAGGGCGGAAGGAAGAAGCCTTGTCGGTTTTTCGGCAATTCGTCCTGTCTTCCGACGGCGTGCTGGAGCGGTCGGAAGTTTCCAGTGCTTGCAAACGCAACTTCGCGACCGCGCTGCTTGTCAACGGGTTGGTGGGTGGCGCGTTGGATGCGCTCAACCAGTCTGGCGAACCGGATCATCCACGTGCGATTGAGTTGCGAACCTGTCTTCGAGACTGGGAACGCTCGCTATCGTGGTGGCGATGGCTGGATTGGAAAATCAATCGCATCGTGGCCAAGGACTGCCAAGTTCCAATGAATTTCGAGCCCGGTGAGTTCGAGTTCGAAGTGTCTTTGAGCGACGACGCTCGCGCGGTCGCAGAAGGGCGTTCTAGCTTCTAGCTTCTAGCTTCTAGCTTCTAGCTTCTAGCTTCTAGCTTCTAGCTTCTAGCTTCTAGCTTCTAGCTGAGAGCTGAGAGCTGAGAGCTGAGAGCTGAGAGCTGAGAGCTGAGAGCTGAGAGCTGAGAGCTGAGAGCTGAGAGCTGAGAAGCAGGTCGGCAGGAGTGATCAAGCACAACCATGTGAGCCGTTTGGGCGTTCGCCCCGGTTGTGCGTGAAAACCGTGGCTAACGCCAGCGGCTCACCTACCCGATGACACCTGCGTACCTGCTTAGCTGATGGCTGATGGCTGATGGCTGGTTGCTGGTTGCTGGTTGCTGGTTGCTGGTTGCTGGTTGCTGGTTGCTGGTTGCTGGTTGCTGGTTGCTGGTTGCTRGTTGCTGGTTGCTGGTTGCTAGTTGCTAGTTGCTAGTTGCTAGTTGCTAGTTGCTAGTTGCTAGTTGCTAGTTGCTAGTCGCTAGTCGCTAGTCGCTAGTCGCTAGTCGCTAGTCGCTAGTCGCTAGTCGCTAGTCGCTAGTCGCTAGTCGCAAAAAAAATGCCGGGCCGCTTGAGGGCGGTCCGGCATTGGGATCGGTTCCGTCGCCCGACTGATCGGGCCATCAGGCAATCGATCACATGTCGATTTCGTATCCCTTGCGGCTTTCACGCGAGAGGAACGAGTTGGCTTCGTCGTCGCCGACGATTTCACGCTTGGTTGGGTCCCAGTTCAATTCACGACCGAGGCGGATGGAGATGTTGGCCAAGTGACAGGTTTCGAGCATTCGGTTGTGGGTCCAAACGTCGGAGATCGGTTGTTTCCGAGTTCGCATGGCTTGCACGAAGTTGTCTGTGTGATTGGCTGCAACGGGGCCGCCGTAAACTTGTTCAATGGCGCCTTCAGGAAGCGGGTTGGATTCCAGGTCTTCGACGGGCTTGCCAACGATCTTGCCACGGTTGACGAAGAAGCGGCCCTTGGTGCCTTCGAACAGGATCCCGTTGTCTCCTTCGCTGGTGACGACCATGGGGATGTCGCCAGGCATGTTGGCGAGGATCTCAAACTTGGTCGGCGAATTGTACTGGTCGCTGACCGTCGGGTAGCCATCCTTGTATTCGACCGGCAGCGAGTAGCTGACGGGGGTGATCTTGTTGGGGCCGGATTGATCGGCGCCCAACGCCCAGGTGGCGATGTCGACGTGGTGAGCTCCCCAGTCGTTCATCTGGCCACCGGAATACTCGTACCAGTTCCGCCAAGCGTAGTGGCAATTGGTGTAGAGCGGCACGCCGCCGCCGTATCCCTTTCGCATTTGTGGCAGGGCGCGGTAGGGGACCTTGGGAGTGGGGCCGAGCCACATGTCCCAGTCGAGGCCCTTGGGGACATCGATGGCAGGAATCTCTGGTGAGCCGGTTGCCCCGCCGATGCCGCAGGTGACTTTTTGGATCTCGCCGATCCGGCCGTCGCGGATCATGGCAATGGCTTGAAGGAAGCGTTTTCCGTTTTCTGTCCGCTGCATCGTTCCGACTTGGAAGACACGTCCGGTTTGCTTGACGATCTTTTCGATCAACTTGCCTTCGTCGATGGTCAGCGTCAGCGGTTTTTCGCAGTACACGTCTTTGCCTGCGAGCATCGCTTCGACGGAGATCTTGGTGTGCCAGTGATCGGGGGCGGCGATCATGACCGCGTCGATGTCTTTTCGTTCGAGGACCTTGCGGTAGTCGGCGTAGCCCTCGGGAGCCTTGCCCTGTTGTTCTTTGGCCTTGGCAACGTTGTCACCCAAGACGTTTGCATCCACGTCCGCCATGGCGGCGAAGTCAGCGTACTTGAACGACTTGTTGGTGATCGTCCAGCCTTGGTTGCGAAGGCCGATGGTCGCGAACACGGGGCGTTCGTTGGGCGACTCTTGCGCGTTCCCGAGGCTGCTCGTGCCTGCAAAGTAGCCCGCTGCGGTGGCAGCGCCAGTGGTTTGCAGGAAGTGACGCCGATTGAGTTTTTGACGGGCTGACATTGGAAACCTCGTGGGAAAGTGCGACAAAATCGTCGAAGGGGGAACTGAAAAAGTTAGTCGGAAAGGACTTCGATTGGGGGCGAAAACGTTATTTGCCCAAATCTTTGAAACGTTCGTACGTTTGGTTCAGTGGGTGAGCTTCTTTTTGACCGTCAATCATGCTGGCGGTCCATTCGGACAATCGTCTGCCCAAACGGCGGCAAGCTTCTTGGACTCGTTCTTCGTCGGGGCCGCCGGCGGAGATCGCGCCATAGTGGGCAGAAAACTTGATTCCGGTGTAGTCAGTCAAACCGAACACAAGGAATCCGTAGTTGATCAGAATGGACATCAGTGCCATGCAGGTCCATTCTTGACCCCCTCCCCAGGCACCGGCTGATGTAAACACGCAGCCGATCTTTCCATCGCGTTTGCCCCAGTTTTCGATCGGTTGCTCGTCCCACCAACGTTTCATTTGCCAGCTGACCGAGCCGTAGTTCGTTGGTGAGCCCAGCGCAAGGCCGTCGCACCAATCCAGGTCCGTGTGGTCGGCGTCGTCAATGTTCCTGAGCCGGACATCGGCTTCATCCAGTTGCCGAGCGCCCTCTGCGACCAGCTCCGCCATCCGCTGCGTATTTTGAGTGTTCGAATGATAGAGAATCAGGACTTTGGGCATTGGCGATTGCAAACAAGGTTTTGACTGGTGAGAGCGACCAGCCTTGAGAGAGGTCAGTCACCCTTGCATCATCGAGCAATTTGGGCGGTGATCTCGATCTCGCTCGCAGCGAGGTCTGGTTTCGCGTTGCAGCAGTCTAACGCAAGATGATTTCGCCTAGTAGTCCTGGCGTTGCTGCCTGGGCAGGCGTTGCAACGCATGGGATTGGGGCGAGTCGGGACCCTGGGCAGGTCCGGTTCGCCGGTGAGAGCGGTCGCCCCGGACAGTGGTGCCCGTCTCACCTGCCATCAGGAATCGCGTCTCAGCGGCCGAGAGATCTGTCCCGGTCGCTGAGTGAAGTCTTTGATGTGGGCCGTGCTGCCGCCCATCCAGTTTAGCGAGCAAGCTCAGCGACTCGGTGCTGCCACCGGTTGGTTGGGCACATGGAGCATGATGGTCGTGGCGTAGCTGGTGAAGTCGAACTCCTCGGTCTTCTCGTCCATCGCGTTGTGGTGGGCTGCGATCAAGTGGCGTGTCGCCTTCTTGGGAACGAAGGTGGCCATGCCAGACGCATCGGTCGTGAACTCGTGGCTGGGGTCCATCTCACCCTGCAGGGTTTCTCCTTCGGGGATGAAACTGACGATGGCGTCTTGGAGTGGTTTGCCGTGATGCAAGACGGTGACCGTGATCGCTTGGCCCACGCGAACTTCGCTGAGCGGGCAAGTGTCGAGAACCATTTCGAATGGCAGTCCGACCGCCGTTTCATGTGCATGACCGCCGACCTTGGGTGCGTCCAATGAATCGCTGGCAAGCACATAGCTTTTCGCGGTTCGGATGCTGCGGATCGATTTGCCATGGTTCATGACTCGATCGAGCGTTTGAACGAACTGATGCACGCCGGGTTGTTTCAGTGTGACGGGCGTCGTCCAGTAGCCTTGCTTCTCGGCCGACGCGGAGGTGATGAGGTTGGGCTTCAAATCAGAACGTGTCCCATCCGGTCGAATTTGATCCAGCGAAGTCCAGTCCAGTGTCAGTAAACCCGCCAGTTTGAAATCACGATGTTGATTGCCGTGGTTCCCAAGACGCAGGTCGACATGCACGACCTCGCCGGTTCGAACAATCGGTGAGTTGGTTTGGATCCACGTGTCGTGGGCGGACGCCAGTGCGGGAAGAAAGAGAGCCAATGCGAAGGTCAGGTTTCGATAAGTTGTGTTCATGAATTGGTTGCAAGGGGAAAGAGGATGTTGGGTTGTCGAAAGGACGGTTTCAATGACTTGAAGAGGAAGTTGAGAGCAGCGTCTGGGGAGATTCGTATCGCTCCGTGAGCCAGGCGGGACCGATCTCGCGAAGCGTTGCCGTGAAGGGCTGGTCGTTCGCGAATCGGTGCCAGATTTGCTTCGCCAGTTCGTCGTGCAGCGCGTCCGGTGACTCCGCAAAGGTTTGCGTCGTGACCAGGAAGCTCAGCGGTGAATTGAACAGCCTCGATTGCAGATTCAGCTTGCGAAGCGATGGGGCGTTCGGATCTGCCACCTTGCGTGCTTCAAATTCAGAGGCAAAGTGGCTGGTTCCACGGATGGGAGCTTGAATCTCGAATTCGTTGTCGAAGCACAAACACGCCACCAGCGGCCGGGTGGCTTTGGCAATTCGCTCGCGATGTGATTCGCTGACCGGATCGTCGCCGGCTTCCCACTCCGCATGTTGGGCGGCAAAGTTGGCTTTGGTCAGCAGGTTGTAAGCTTCGATTTGATGTTCCATCACCATCAAGGCGGTGATGTCACTGGTCGCGACCAAGTACTGCTGCTGGTCCACTCTTGGCGGAAGCGAAGGTTGGTTTTCGCCGCCAGCATTTTCGATGATCTCGGGACGGCGTTTTCCCTCGAGGATGAATCCGCCCAGGTGATGTTGGTCACCATGAGTGCCAGTGACGTACCATCCACCCCAGCGTTCTGCGAGTGGGCTGCGTTGGTTGGTCAGGTGGCTGCCGGCGCGGATCACCGGAACGCCCTTCGCATTGGGGTACACCGAGCGAACTTGGAAACCAGGAATGCCTCCGGTTCGCGAACCACCGTGGCAACTCAAGCATCGATTGGCTTGCCGTTGCAATCTTGGTGGCTGATCGAAGGCAAGTTCCATGGTGTAAAACACGGTTCCTAAATCGGGGTCTGCCGCCGCGATTTCAATCTCGCCGCCCTGGACGTAGCCGACGAAGATCTCGTCATTGAAATAGATCGCCCGAGGTGTCTCCGGCGAAATATGTGGTTTCTGCAGACTGGTCTTTGAAAACACGAGCGTTTGCGATGAGACAGGAACGTTCAGTTGTTCCAGCAAGGATCGCAACCGAGACAGTTCGTCCTCGCCTGAGAGTTCTCGTTGGCCCGATTCCAAGTCGGCTTTCAGTTTGGCGACGCCATTGCGAGTCGCTTTTGAATCGCTGTACTGAATCGGCGCCGCTTCCCAGTTGACCGCTTGGGCTGGCAACGAAGTGCCGAATGGAAGCAGGACCCAAACCATGCACGCACGGAAACAGCTCATGGCGAGGCCTCCTCGTTGGTCGGGGATTCTTCGCCCGTTGCGATGCAGTGCAGTTCGCTGCCGGTGCGAATCAGGATCGCGTCGTGAGTGAACGCAACTCCGTATTGAACCGGGTCGGCGAATTGGTTTTCACCACGCTGGCGTGCGGCCTCAATCGCATCGTCGCTCATCGGTTTCCGGGCCTCGGAATTTTCCGACTTCTGTTCGCCTTCGGCATCCTCGGTGGATGCTGCTTCAGCGCTGGTGGATTCGGTTGGCCGAGAGCCGCCACCTTGCCCCGAGCCAGGTCGGCCGCCTTTCCCCGATCGCGGACCCGCGAATTGTCCCGAGCTCGTCGCGGGGATGGAATCGATGTCCCACAACTCATTTTCCGCGAGGACGTTGAATTCAGGTCCGGCGGCGATCACCGTCGTCTCACCGCCTTTCCCGAACAGGTAGATGCGATCGCCGATTCCAACGGGAGTCACCCAGCATTGCTCGCCGGCTCGTTTGCGATAAACCAGATCGCCTGATTCCAAGTCGAAGCAGTACAGAACCCCAGCGGTGGTGATCCAGTACGCCAGTCCTTGGTGTGCGATGGGCGAAGCGAAGGTGGTTGTCGCCTTCGTTGTTTTCCAAGCGACCTCGGGTTGGAACTGAGAACCATCGCCATCAATCCGCAGGCAAAGATTGGATTCGCGAGCTTCGACCGCGCGAGCGTCTTGCATTCCGTTGGATGCACCGACCAACACCATGTTTTCGAGCATGGCGGGTGGCGTGTTGGAAGTGTTCGCGCCGATGTCTTCGAATGTCCAGAGTTGTTCGCCGGTTTCGGGGGAGTACCCGTCAACGGACCCGTCGCTGCTGCAAACGATTTGTGCTTTGCCACCGATTTGGAGAATGGTCGGGGAGGCGTAGCTTTTGCGACTGAAGCGTTCGGTCTTCCAAGCGGTTTCGCCAGTGGCTTTGTTGACCGCCATCAAATACGAGTCTCCCTCGTGATCAATCAAAACAAACGCGTTGGGGCCGTGTTGTGCCAGAGAGCTTGCCAACCCGATATCGGATTGGAAGACGCCGGTTTCGTCGGCCAAGGATCGTTCCCAGAGAGGCTCGCCGGAGTGGCGATCGATCCCAACCAAGTTGCCTGTTTCGAAGAAAGCGACCACGTGGTTCTGGTCGACGACCGGGGTGGGTGCCGACCGACTTTGGAAGTAGTTGGATCGCACTGGTGTGGCAGACTCGATTTCGCGAGTCCACTTCACTTGCCCATCGGCCAGTGCAATCGCCATCACCACGCACGTTTCTTTCATGTCACCTTGGATGCTGGTGACATAAGCGGTGTCGCCCCAAACCACGGGGCTGGATTGACCTTTGCCGACGATGGATTGTTTCCAACGAACGTTTTTCCCGGGCGACCAGTTCAGTGGAAGCTTCTCAGCCTCCAATGATTCGCTGCTTCCCTGACCCAAAAACGCGGGCCAGACGGCTTGTGCCGAGGCGGATGTCAGTGGAGTGCAGAGCGGTGTGCACAGTGCCCAAGCCAATGTCGCCATTGCGATCGTCTGATTGAGAGACCGCTTGGGACAGTTTGTGTATGGTTGCAATTTCATCTCAAAATGCCTCCAAGACTTCGCGGCCGTTGCGGGTGCCGAGGGCACGCCACGTTTCCAGGTCCACACTTTCGGTGACGAAGCCAACGCTGCCGTCGCAACGAGCGACGTGGACACCTCCGGGGTGGTTGCTCCGTGTTCCAAAAACGCCCCAGCCACAACTGCCCATGTCGGGGATCAGGCTTTGTGGTGGGTGATAGTGCGAGTAGCCGGTCCAATACTCTCGGCCGTTGATCCAACCCGCGCCACGATGGCCAGCCCATCCGCGGTGCAGTCCGCTGCCACGAACATAGGCTTCCATTTCGTTGGGATCTTCCGGAAGAAAGAATCCTGCAAACCCTGGTGTGGTGGGTGGCATCGAACGGCTGATGAAGGCACAGGTCACATTCATCATCACTCGCTTTCGCAGGTGCGGTTCAGTGGGTTCCGCCGGATCTTGTTCCGACATGCCGAGCAAGTGCTCCGCGAAAGCCGCGGTGTTGCTCAGGCCGTCCGTGATCGCTTCAAAGCCGACCTTGGAATTGATCCAAAGGATTCCATCGGTGGTGGTGCGAGAGTCGTACAGCGTTCCGACGCCCGTGCCAAAATTCATGCCGTAGTTGGTGGCGGAGTAAGCCTGGGTTGGACCGCTCCCAGATAGCGTGGTGACATAGTAGGTCCGGTCATGGTCTTCGCTGGGACAGGTCAGCGTCGGCATCACGGTTTTCGCGGCGATGTCGTGTGGGGTGACAAGTTGGCCTGGGCAGCAACCCACATGCAGCGGTTGGTCAAAGTGAATCAGGTCCAGCATGTTGCCCTGTTCATAGAAGGGAGCCATCTGGGCGAAGACTGAAAAGTTGCCGGATGTTCCGGACCCGGTCGTGTAGTTGGACGGGAGCTTCCGGTGCGTGCTTTCATAGTTGTGCATGGCCAGCGTGATCTGCTTCAGATTGTTGCTGCACTGCATGCGTCGAGCGGCCTCGCGAGCAGCTTGGACCGCGGGAAGCAGCAGTCCAACCAGGACGCCGATGATCGCGATCACAACCAGCAGTTCCACCAAGGTGAAACCGCGTTGCGGAGAATTGTGTCGATAGATGTTCATGGGAGGTGAATGGTTTGGTGTTGAGAGAAACGTTGTTGGGTGTTTGGATCGGTGTCGGCATGCAGGTTCAGCCCGCAGAGTGCGCGCACCTTCTCCGGGGAAGCGAACCGAGCTGTTTTGAGCTCAGTTCGTTCGAGAGTTGAGTGGCGGTTAAAAGCCGATTCGAATCGGTGCAATCCGACGTTGGGTCACTGATCCTCGGCAGTGCGAGGACGCTCCCGCGTCAGCGACGAAGACCACACTGGTGTGAGGAGCGAGCCTTCAACCACCAACGCGGCAGCGGTGATTTCTGCGTCCGCACCTTCACTCCATGAGCGACGATGCCGTGAGCGCAGCAATGAACCGGATTGCAATGCGTGAAGAAGTCACCCGCTCACGAATCTTCCTTGCGGAATTCAGGAGCGAGCGAGACCGCAGGCTAGGGAACCGGCGGCTCGGGGCAGAGGCTCATTGCGTCCGATTGATCGTCTTGAAGACTCAAGCGAAATAGCAACGGCGGGGGAGAGACGTTCCACTGAAACGCTTGGAAGTCAACGACGACGCTGGAGAACAGGCTCCAAACCATCTCGATGCCATGGCATTTGGCGGCGTCTTGCAGGCGAACCCAGCGGACGGGTTTGTCATCGCTGGCATCGTCACAACAGGAAGCCTTGCCAGTCTTTGCCTGCGAGCAAGTGGACGTATCCGCGGATTGGCCCGTCGCGGTCTGGCACGTCAAGGAACGCTGACGCATCATCGCGGCGAATCCGGGGGGCGGCCCAGGAGAATCGGGGCCACAGCAGCTTCCCGCAACGCAGGTCGACGGTGCTTCCGGGGAAGTTCGGTCAGCGATCTCGCCGAGCGTCAGGTCAACGCGAGCGACCAGGAACGCTGGCGGGGTGACGTTGTTTTCGGCGGCCCATTGGAGTTTTTCTAAATCGCTGTGACAGCAGCACTTGTCCCAGCAGTAGTCGGCGGAGGAACAGCCGCACGGGCAGGATTCGCAAGGGAATCGGCCAACCTTTTCGGGCTGAGGAGCGGTGAGGGGCAGTCCGATCATGCCACACCCCAGCACCAACAGCAGCGTCAGGCTGACGCCGCGTCGTAGCAGGGAAGATCGAAACGGTCGAAAGAAAAACAAAACGGGCTCAATGCCTGACTGCGCGCCAAATCTGGCTCGCTCCTCACGCTGAGAATGGTAAACAAGCCCAGCCTTGAGGACAATCACCAACGTCCAGAATCCAAGGCGGCGACCTGCCGCATGGACGTACACGAAGACGTCGCGCCACGCATGATTTTGCGACGATCGAGATGGTTGATTCACGACGGCCCCTCCGGGGCGGCATGGTGTGTTGCGTTTGTGTTCATGTTTCTCGGGGCTTCCACCCCGAGCTAACGACGGCGGCCCCGCCGGGGCGAGATCAAGCATGGCTCCGGAGGAGTCCTCGTTGGTAGCTCGGGGCGGAAGCCCCGAGAACATTGCCGGCCACCATGAACATCGCCCCGGATGGGGCCGACGTTGGTTGCCCGCGATTCGTGTCGGTTTGGAAGTCGCAACGGCACGCCGGCCCCATCCGGGGCGTTTGGTGTGTTGCGTTTGTGTTCATGTTTCTCGGGGCTTCCACCCCGAGCTAACGATGACGGCCCCTCCGGGGCGATTTCGTGCATGGCTCCGGAGGAGTCCGCGTTGGTAGCTCGGGGTGTGAACCCCGAGAACATTGCCGGCCACCATGAACATCGCCCCGGATGGGGCCGTCGTTGGTTGACCAAGCCCGGTTCATTCGAACACGTAACGTGGATCGAACTGGATGCCATGTTTGCGCAATATCGCCAAGAACTCCTCTTGGAAGGTCAACTTCTTGTGATGCTCCTTTTGGTTTGCGATGTAGGCCATGACGGAATCCACAGACGATTCGCTGACGGAGAAGGCTCCGTACTTCGTCTGCCACTGGAACATTTTCAGTTTCGGGAAATGCTCGTGCACCCAAACGCTTGAGTTGGATTTCAGATCACGCACGCAATCGGCAATTGTTTGTGTCGGATGCATGCCGACCAACAAATGAATGTGATCTGCGATTCCGCCGGCCGCCAGAAGGACATGTTTTCGCTTGCGAAGAATGCCACCGATGTAAGCGTAAAGGTCTTCCTGGAACTCGTCGGCAATCAATGGTTTTCGATCCTTGGTGCTCCAGATCAGATGGACACGCAAATTGGTGTACGCCATGGTTAGTCACCTCGGATGAATGTTGGAAAGAACATTCAAGTGTAGCGATACGCCGGCCCCGTCCGGGGCGTTGGATGTTGGGTTTGGTTCACGTTTCTCGTTCCTCGTTTCTCGGGGCTTCCACCCCGAGCTAACGACGACGGCCCCATCCGGGGCGGATTCGTGGTTGACTCCGGAGGAGTCCGCGTTGGTAGCTCGGGGCAGAAGCCCCGAGAATCGTTGATGGCCACCATGAACATCGCCCCGGATGGGGCCGACGTTGATGCGATGAGGGGCACGATCGGGCCACGAATTTCGAACGAAAACCCACATCGTTCGCCGGCCCCATCCGGGGCGTTGGATGTTGGGTTTGGCTCACGTTTCTCGTTCCTCGGTCCTCGGGGCTTCCACCCCGAGCTAACGACGGCGGCCCCTCCGGGGCGGATTCGTGGTTGACTCCGGAGGAGTCCTCGTTGGTAGCTCGGGGCGGAAGCCCCGAGAACGTTGATGGCCAACATGAACATCGCCCCGGATGGGGCCGTCGTTGGTTTGCATGATGCAACGCCCTCATTCGGGACGTTTGAATTTCATGTTCCGATGACGCTATTGCCTTCGATCACGCGAATGACAACCGGCGGCTTGGCACGTCTTCCTTTTCATTTGTTGATGGTTCCACCGGTTCAATCTTCGAATCGCCAAACCAATTCGCGTCGCCGCTCTCGAACAACACCTCGCCTTCGGCGGTTGGGTCCGCCTCGCACTTCCAAGCGTGGTACAGCAGCGACGCGGCGGTTTTGTTGTTGAAATCCTGTTTGCCTGCCGGTGGGATCACCAAGTACAAACCTTGGCGAGCTCGTGTCATGGCGACGTACAGCAAGCACATCGCCTCGGTCAATCGAGCGGCAACGGAACCGCCAAACACAGCTTGCCAACGCTTGGGAAGGAAGTGCCACTGGGCTTCCCCGACGGACCGACTGAGTCCGCGAGCTGGTTGCCCAATCTCGGGGATGTCGGCCAAGCATTGCGGTGATTGGCCCAACAACGCTTTGTGGATCTCAGGCAAGAAGACCGCGTCAAATTCCAGCCCTTTGGATTGGTGAACGGTCATCACACGAACGACCGCGGCACGTGGGCGCTGGACACGTTTCTCATGAACCAGTTCGACGAAATCTCGCAGGCGACTGTCGGCGGTGTGTTGGTACAGCGTTGCCAGCTCGATCAGTTGTTCTAACCGCACGTTCTCACGACTGTCGCAGTGTGGCATCAACGCTTTCGCTAGGAACAAAATGGTTTTCGCGAGCCCCAGGTCTTCGATTTGAGCGCGAAGTTGATCGGCGGCTTCACCTTTGTCTTCGCTGTCCGAAAGTGGCAAGACAAACTGCAGGGGGCTGTTGGCGATGTGCAATCGCCAGCGGCCGTCACCGGGATGTTCGGACATCATCAACGCTGACAAAATCCATCGCACCGCGACGGAATCGACCAACGGGTTGCCGCCCTCGGCACTGACGTCGACATCGAGGTGTTCCAAACGGTTGATCAGGCCGCCGACGGTGCTGTTGGTGCGAGTCAACACGCCAATCGTCAGGTGCGGGGACCGGTGATGTAATTCGGCAATTTGTTTCGCAACGTCGTCCAGCAACCCTTTCTGAATGTCAGCGGCAGATGGTTTGCTCTTCGTTTTTTCATCCGCATCCGCTGGCAGTTTCAGGTTCAGTTCCGCGGTCCGAAATTGAACGAAACCGGGCAGCTCCTTCGCTGCTGTGTGCTTGGGGAATCGCTTGGCGAACCGCTTCAGCGACTTGGCTTCGTAGTAAGCTTTGTCAGCGGGATTGGGTGGGTCGGTGCCCTCTGCCATCGGGTGACGAGGCAAATGCTGGAACGCGTTGGTGACCGCGTCGAGCACCACGCTGCTGCTGCGATAGCTTTCGTCTTGTTGCTTGGCGATGATACCTGGAATCTGTTTGTCGACGGCATCGAAGATCTCCGCCACGCCCCCTCGCCAACCGTAGATGGCTTGCTTGGTATCGCCGACACAGAAAAATGACTTGGAGCGTTTGGGATCGAGGACGTTGGACGCGGAATCCGCCGAATCACTCGTGACCGATTGAGCCAGCAAACGAAGGACTTGCCACTGCACCGGGGAGGTGTCTTGGAACTCGTCCAGCAGCAGGTGATCGATCGAGGCATCGAGTCGGTCTTGCAGCGTGTGATTGTCAAGCTGCGTGAACACGCCGGCCAAGCGGACGGCGATGTCATCAAACGCCAGGGCCCGTTGGGCTTGCTTGACCAATTGAATCAACGTGTCGTAGTGATCGACCAAGGTGCCGGTGGCTTGGTTTTGAGCCCGCAGCAACGATAGGGACTCGTGCCGGGCGACTTCATAGATCAAGTCGAACTCGGGATCCAAACCGGGCGGGAACTTGCTGCGTCCAAATTTGACTTCTTCGCCATGCAACCGCGCCTTCGCAATGTTCTTGGTCAGCGTGGCTTCGACCAGCGGTCCGAACTCGCGAATTTCGAGGCTGTTGGCTGCGGATTCGAGTGCTTTGACGAGCGACTTTTGTGGCACTTTGGCGGATCGGAGCATCCCCGCTGTGCGGGTGATGTCGGCCGACTCAGGCAGCTCGGGGACTTTCAATTGGTCCCAGCGTTCGACGTCGGCTTGGCGAGCCAAGTGATAGGTGTTCTCCACCACATCGATCAATTCGCGAGCGATATTGCGTTTGACATCGCCGCGGCTGAGCATGGAGATCAGCGTTTCGGTTTCGGCGGGCTGCAGGGACTCGATCAAGTTTCCAATCGCGACTTGGCGCAACCAGATCTCCTCGACCTCGTCCGTCAAACGCCAGCCGGGCGGCAGATCCAATTCAAACGGCAGTGCCCGGGCGAGTTGCGAGAACAGACTGTCCAGCGTGCAAATGCGCAACCGGTGAATGTTGCGCAGCAAGCGATGGAAGAGTTGACCGCAGACGTGACGCGGCAAGCCTTCAATGCCGACTTGTTGCCGTAATTCCGCGATCGCTTTTTCGCTCGGATCGATCGCGGCTTTGCCAAGCGTGATCAGCACCCGTTCCAGGATTTCGCCCGCTGCTTTGCGAGTGAATGTGGTTGCGAGAATCGTTTCCGGTGGCGCACCGGTCAGCAGAATCTTCAGCAACCGAGCGGTGAGTTGGTAGGTCTTGCCCGTGCCGGCGGAGGCACGCACCAGCGTCGGCTCGAAGGCTTCTCGCAGCGTCGCCGGTGACTCAACAACGTAGTCCAGCTCATCGGGAAGCCATTCGTCCTCGTGCAGCAGGTCTGCTTCGGAAGGTTGGACGTCTTCGTCGAAGAACGGGTTGTCGTCAAACAGCGGGTGTTCGGATGGGGGGCTCATTCGAAGGCCTCCGTCTCGTCGTCCATGGGAATGAACACGCTTTCGTTCATCAGCATTTCGTAATCGTCGTATTCGACGCCATTGGGATTCGGATCGAAGTGGCACGCACGAATTTCGCGAACGCAGTGGTGAATCAATTCGTCTGCCGCGGCAAATTGGGACGGCGTGAACTCGGCGAGATTGATTTGCGTTTCGGTGTCCTTTTCGGCGACGTTGAAGTATCCCAGTTCCACATCCACCGGGTCGGCATCGATCCCCAGATCGGGAATGAAGCGACGATACAGCGGCAACTGCAGATCCACCCACTGGGTGGAGCCATCGGGCAATTTCTTCAAGTGCTTCTTTTCCGGTTTGTGACCGTGTGTTTTGTAGTCCAGGATCGCCCAGCGTCCGGTTTCAGGATGAAAGTCGATGCGGTCAAAGCGTCCCCGAAGGCCCGTGAATTCTCCATCGAGAACGATGCCGGTTGGCTTCTTCGGTTTGCCGGTGATCGGATGAATTTCTTTTTCATCGACGGCGTCTTCCACCGCGTGAATTTGCCATCCGGCGGCGGCTCGCTCGGCTTGTCGAAGGGCGACCGTTTTCAGTCGCCGCTGGGCTTGGCGAACTTGCAGCTTCACGGTCGTGGACGTGTTGTCGCCAAAGTGTTTGGCCGCGTATCGGTGCAGTTCCTCAATCAAGGCCTCTTCGATGCGTTTCGGATCCGTTTCGTTTTTGTAGTCGCTGTCGCCGAACTCTTCGAGCGCACCGTGAACCAAGTCGCCAAACTGGTTGGCGGCCAGTTCCAAGGGCGAATCGTCCAGCGGTCGCAGTCTCAAAACATGTCGCAGGTAAAACCGGTAGGGGCAGGCGAGGTAGGCGGAGAATGCAGTGACACTGAGTGTGTGGATCGTCCGTCCCGGTTCGGGCGGCGGAGGCGCGAAATACGCTTTGGAATCAACGCTGACCACAGGTGGAGGCTGGATCGGTTGAATCTCGACCTTGGGACGCGGGATGGTTAGCAGATCGCAAACACGTTTCGCCGCTTCTTCGGGAGTCGCCGCGGCGAGCAGGCGTGATGGCGGTGTGGGGGATCCGTCGGCGGAGTGCGAGCCGACCAGGAAGCGAACCGTTTCGCGAGAGGTCAGCAATTGCTGCATCGCATGCACGTCCCGAGCGTAGCGGCGATCGTTGGCGGATTGATGCAGCGTCGATCGCAGTGACTGAGGCAAGAACGGGTCACCCGATTGAGCTTCGGGAACAAACGGATGGTTCAAGCCGCAAACGATGAGAGCAGGCGAATCATCGAGGGCAAGGTCCAACCAACCCAGCAACTCGATTTCGGTGGGCGAAGGATCATCGACCCAGCGCACTTCGCTCATCCGCGAGGACAGCATCTCGACTGCGACGGCACCGTCCACCGGCTCGTCGAGCGACGGGCTGAGGTCGCCGAACCGGTGAAGCAACCGGAAGACAGCGTGAATGGCTTGCTGTGTTCGGGAAAGGGAGGCATCGGGTTCGGTGTCGTCGTTCTCTTTCGAACCTTCGTCATCCACAGGCACGAGCGAAGGAGCGACATCACCATACAGCTCGATCAAAATCGCCTGCAGCGTTTCGCTCCATTGCCGAATCGGTTGTTGCTGCGAGTCTTCGATCAAGGGCGACAACCACTGATCCAGCACATCGCGAATTTGATTGGCGGTTAGGGACTGTTGGACTTCTTCGGGCAGCGGTTCATCGACGGACCGAGGGAACGCGGACGAGAGCAGCTGATCCAGCTCTCGCAACCACTTTTCCGAGTTGGGATCGTCGGGGCACCGCTCGCTGACGTAACGAGCCACGTCGGCGTGACGCACGAGCGCCGCCAACGATCGCCAGGTGCGTCGTTGCAGGTACGTCACGACCAAGTGCATCAAACGCCCGACGGCGGTTTGTCCGACTCGGTGGCCCAAGTGTCGGTGCGTGGCAACGCCTAGCAAATCGCAGCGGTTCTCGATCGGTTCGACTTGCGATTCATCGGTGACGCCAATCGTGATTTGATCGACGCGGTACTTCTGGCCAAACTCGGCCAGCGTTTCCATCACGGCGGCGGTTTGATCCGAGATCTCTCCCGCGGGAATCAGTTGACCGTCTTGCAGAGGCAAGCTGTGCGATTGCCAACGATTTGAGATCAGGTTTCCAAACGAATCGAAACGTTTCGCCAGACTTTCGGGAGCCGCCACCAAAGCCGTGATCGCGGCGGACTTCTTGGACGATTCGACTTGGTGCAGCATCGAAACCAGCAGTTTGGAAATGTCGGTGGTTCCGATCAACACCATCGGCCGCGTCGCGCGACAAGCGTTCTGACGAATCGCATCGAGTTGAGCTTCGTTGGGATCGGCCTTTCCCGCGGCTGCCAACTCTGCCAAGTAGGCTTTCATCAAGTCGACAAAGAATTGCCAACGACGACGCTCACCGGCCGAGTCGCACATCTCAAGGACATCAGCGTAGGTCAATCCTTCGGCAGCGATGGAATTGTGCAACCGCCGCATCGTGCCGCCCAGTTCCAGCCAAGCGTCGGCGGCATCGGGCGCCGGCGGGCTGGAGATCAAGACGCTCAAGTCGTCTTGGTTGGCGGCCGCCAGGACCCGGGCCCAAGCCAGGGTCTGTTCGAAATCGAGTGCTGCGGTGTCGGATTCGTACAGGCGAGATGGCAGGTCGCCGACCGTCAGCATTCGCGGGGAGTGCAGGGTTTGCTCCGCCGCGTTGGCCTCTGCAAGCAGAAGTTCCTTCATGCGATCAATCGCGCGGCGGGACGGGAACACCAAATCCAAGTGCGACAAATCCCAGTCGCCTTTGGTTTGGGATTTTGGCCCGTTGGTTTCTTTCAGCCACTGCAGACTCGAGATCAGCAGTGGTTGGTTCCATCCCAGAAAGATTGTTTGCGTCATTCGGTTCAAATTGGGGATTCGCGGTGGGGGGCGAGCGGGGAACGCAGAGTCGAATGCGGCGGAAACGCGGTGCTATTCCGCGTCCGGCTTTTCTCGCACCCAAACCTCGTCGTTCTCAATTTTGATGTCGAAGCAATCGACTTTGGTTCGCGGGTTGTCTTCCCAGGTGCCGTCCTTGATGCAGAATCGCCACGCGTGCCAAGGGCAAGTCACGGTGTTTTCTTCGACGTGACCTTCGGCCAGCGACGCACCCATGTGGGGGCACAGATCGTCGATCGCGTACCATTCGTCGCCTTTGCGGAAAACCGCGACCATTCGGCCGTCGACGGGGACCGCTTTGCCGACGTTGTCTTCAAAATCGGAAACCTTCCCAACGCTTTCGTATTCGCTCATGTCTTGATTCTCTGTTTGGTGTGGACTTCGTTCTCGCCGCTCAGCGTTCTGATCCCCCGTTTTATCGCACCCCAGCCGATTCCCCAATGAGGCTGAGGATGACTCGGGCGGCCAGATTCGCTTTAATGGACATCTGGTCGTCGCTTGACCACTCGATCCGTCTTTGGTGCCAGTTTTTTATGATTCATCACGAACTCCGACGAAAACTCGAATCACGCGTTTTGCCGCACGTGCAAACGCCGGCTCAGTACGTCGGTGGGGAACGCAATATCGTTGTCAAAGACCATCGCAAACTTCGCGGGAAAATCGCCGTTGGGTTCCCTGACGCGTACACGATCGGGATGAGCCACCACGGGTTGCAAGTGCTCTATTCGATGATCAATCGGCGGGACGATTGGTGTGCGGAGCGAGTCTTCATGCCTTGGCCGGACATGGAAGCGAAACTGCGTGAGCATCACTTGCCGCTGTACACGCTGGAAACGTTCACGCCGCTGAACGAGTTTGACGTGATCGGGTTGTCGCTGCAGTACGAAATCAGTTCGCCGAATGTGTTGACGATGGTCGACCTGGGCGGCCTGCCGCTGGACGCGGTTGATCGAACGATGGCGGATCCGTTGTTGGTCGCGGGAGGGCCGTGTTGTCAGAATCCCGAACCGATGGCCGACGTCTTCGATGTGATGGTGACTGGCGATGGTGAACCGGCACTGCCTGAAATCTGTGACTTGTGGATCAGTCTTCGCGAAGAGGTTCGCTTGCCCGATGGAACGTATGCGACCGGCGAAGAGGGCCGGAAACAACGCGAAGAAGCCTTGGCCCGCGTCGCCCAACAATTGCCGTACGCCTATGTGCCCCGGTTCTACGAGCCCCAGTATTCGGACAACAACCGAATTGGATCGATTGTCCGAACGCGAGACGACGTGCCAGAAACGATCGCACCCAGCGTGATCAGTGACTTGGATGGCATGCCGTTGCCAACCGAGCCCATTGTTCCATATGTCAACTGCGTGCACGACCGAATCGCGATCGAGATCATGCGTGGTTGCCCGCACCTGTGCCGGTTCTGTCAGAGCACGGTCATCAAACGCCCGCTGCGAATTCGGGAGGTCGACACGATCGTCGACGCCGCGCTGGAGAGCTACCGCAGCACAGGCTTCAACGAGATCAGCATTCTGTCGCTCTCCAGCAGTGACTACCCGCACTTTGCGGAGCTTGTGAAGCGGCTGCATGAAGTCTTTGTGCCGCTGGATGTGAACATCAGTGTGCCGAGTTTGCGAGTCAACGACCAACTGCGAACGCTGCCGGAATTGCTGGGAAGCACCCGGCGGAAATCGCTGACGTTGGCACCCGAAGTGGCTCGGGATGACATGCGGCAGCAGATTCGCAAGAAGATCAAGAACAGCGATTTGATCGAGGGATGCCGGGCGGCATTCCAGAACGGTTTCGAAAGCGTGAAGCTGTACTTCATGTGCGGTTTGCCGGGGGAACGTCCGGTCGATTTGGACGGCATCGTGGACTTGGCGGAAACGATTTCCACGGTCGGCAAAGAGGTCAATGGTCGGTACGCCCGAGTCACGGCCAGCGTCTCAAATTTCGTCCCGAAATCGCACACACCGTATCAATGGAACGGGATGCAGTCTCGCGAATACTTCCAGTGGGCACACAGCTACCTTTGGAAACGCCGCAAAATTCGCAGCGTGAACATCAAGTGTCACGACATCGAAACAAGCTTGTTGGAAGGCGTGATCAGCCGCGGCGACCGGCGAACCGGAAAGGCCATTCGGCTGGCTTGGGAACGCGGGGCTCGCATGGATGGCTGGACCGAACACCTGGATGCCGATCGTTGGTGGCAATCGATCCAGGACGCTGGCATTGATATCGATCAACAGGTGCATCAGAAGTACGAGATGATGGACAAGCTCCCCTGGGATCACGTCAACGTGAAGTTCGGGCGTGCTTACCTCGAAAAAGAACAGTCTCGTGCCACCGTTCAGTTGACCGACATGGCCAACGCGACGTAGCAACGTTCGATCAATGCGCGTCGGGTTGTCGTAGTGGACGAAGCGATGAGTCCTGCCAAAGGATTCGTGGCCTCGCCCATTACGACAGCAATTGGCCGTGTCCAGGCAAGTCACACCCCGCAATGCTGCGGGGTGTGGCGTTCACCTGTCTCTTTCTTCCAGTATTTCCCAACAAGACCAACCGATGACCATCCGCGTGCTTTGTTTCAGTGACCTGCATCGTGACCAGGATGCCGCCAAGCGACTGGTGGAACTTGCCGATCAAGCGGACTTGGTGTTGGGTGCCGGTGACTTTGCCAACCGGCACGAAGGTTTGTCTGATACGCTCGCTCTCCTGCAATCAATCACACAACCCACGGTGCTGGTTCCCGGCAACGGGGAGACGGTCGAAGAGCTGCGCGAGGCAACCGTGAATTGGAAGTCCGCGATGGTGCTGCACGGAGAAGGATGTGAGATCGAACTGCAGACGGGTTCCGTCCCGGTGTGGGGCGTGGGCGGGGGCATCCCCGTGACTCCGTTTGGTGACTGGAGCTACGACTTCGATGAAGAACAAGCCACGGAGATGCTGGCGGGGTGTCCCGAGGGAGCGATCTTGATCACGCATTCACCAGCCCTGGACACCGTTGATCACGACACTGCGGGACGTGTCCGCGGAAGCCAAGCCATTCGCGACGCGATCCTGGCGAAGAAGCCACGGTTCGCTGTTTGTGGTCACATTCACAGCGATTGGGAACGCCAGGTGACGTTGGGATCGACGCCGATCTTGAACGCTGGACCACGCGGGGTTTTCGTCGACGTCCCCAAGTAGCACGTTGGTTTCAAGCGTTTGCGGGCGCGCGGCCGGATGTCGTCGCTCCGCGACTGGGCGCGTGTTGGGAGCGTTGGTGACCTTGGGTTGAAACCCAAGGCTGACGGCTTCCGTCGCTCCGCGACTGGTTTGTGGGGTGGTGTCGATCATCCAACCGCGGAGCGGTGACAGTTGATAGGCTCGGGTTTCAACCCGAGTTCGATGTGGCGGCACTGAACCGGACAAGCCGCGGAGCGGCGACAGGTGTTTGCGATTCGGGGCGTCCATCGTCGCTCCGCGATTTTGTGCGCAAGGTTTCATTGCCGGAGAAGCTGGAAAAGCATGCCTTGTTGTTTCTTGGCAAGTGCTTCCGTTTCACCGAGTGGTTGGGGCGGGTAGGTCTTTTCTCGCGTGTAGCCGATGTGGTTCATCCAGGCTTTCCAGCGAAGGTTGCGGATCGCATCGATCGATGCGAACACGGGATCCGCTTTCGCTTCCGCCAGCGTCGTGGTTGTGTCGGGGGACCCCAATGCCGATGCGATGGTTTGCGCCATCAACCAATGCCCTTCCTCGTTGGGGTGCACCTTGTCTTTTGAAAATGGTTGGTCGCGTTCTTTCCTGGCGGCTCGCATCGCGGTGTGCAAGTCGATGACGGTGACGTCGGGGATGTCCAGTTCCATTTCCCAGCGTGCGTAGGCGCTGAGCACGGTGTCGTAATTGAACGAGTCGTCGGTGGGCTGGTAATCGTAGATGGGTGGTGTGACGAGATAGATCTTTTTCACACCAGCTTGCTTAGCTTGATCGATCATCTTGCGGATGCCGTTTTGGAATGCCGCGAATCGATCGTCGGAAAGCGGTTGGTAGATCCCGTCGTTCATTCCATAGCACGCGATCAAAACGTCTGGCTTGACTTTGGTCAGCAAACGCTCGAATCGTTCGAACAAGCAGGGCCGTGGAAACTTGCCACCTGCGTGCCCGTTTTCACTCAGTCCCGAGACGGTTTCGCTGGACAAGCCCAGAGGGTAAATGTCGAAGCTGCGACCAGGCGACTGAGTGTGCAGTTGATACGACAAAAAGGAAACGTAGTGGCCGGCTTGTGTGATGCTGTCACCCACCACCGCAATTCGTGAGGTGGCCAGCAAATCAATGTCGGATTCGTCCGCAAAGATTGGCTTGGATGGGAAGCTGATCAGGAGCAAGCAAGCCGTGATGGCGGCAGTGAACCGGGGGAGTTGTTTGCGTTTGCTTGGAGCTGAAGTGACTGACCGACGGCTGGACATGAGCGGCGTTCTTTCGGGGTGGGAAAATGAATGAAATGAAGTGGGGGATTCAGTTGAATCCATTCCAGTGCTCGGCAATTTTGCCGCGCAAGAAATCAGCGCTGCGGCGAAGTTGGTCGATGCCATCCACCCCGTCTTCGATGCTGATCCAGGAATCAAATCCTTTTGATTTCAATTCGCGGAAGATGGCATCATAGTCATTCAGGCCTTTGCCGATTTCGCCATGCCGAAGTCGTTGGGCGTAGCCGACCGATCCACCTTCTTCGGCACGCAAGTCCTCGAGCGTGCCTTCGATCAGGAAGCGATCGCTGGCGTGCATGGTGACGACGCGGTGAGACACGCGACGAAGCAATTCCAGTGGATCGTCACCAGCCAAGAAGGCATTGCTGGGGTCGTAGTTGACGCCGAAATTCGGGTGATCGATGGCATTCACCAGGTCACAAAACACGTCCATCGATTGAGCAAATTCAGGGTACTCCCAAAAGTCATCCTTGTAGTGATTCTCGAGTATCAGTGTGATTCCACGATCGGCGGCATAGGGGAGGCACTGGGTGATGCAGTCGGCCGCCAAGCGGATGCCTTCGTCGGTCGACAGTTCCGGACGTCGTTGTCCGCTGAGCACTCGGCAGTAGCTGCCACCCAGCGTCTCCGTCATTTCGATCCAACGCATTTGCTGTTGAATCTGAGCGTCGCGGAAGGCTTGATCGGGGTGAGTGAAATCGGGCGAGCAACACAGCATGGGAATGACCATCCCGAGGTCTTCGACTTGTTGGCGAAGCGAGGGCCAGTTGCTTTGGTTTTCCAGTTCAAGAAACCCGGCGTAGAACTCCAGGCCTTGCACATCCAGTGTCGACGCAAGCTCAAACCACTCGGCCAGCTTCATCAAACCGTCTTTGCACAACGCGGTCATGTAGGCTTTGGGAAACGCGGCCAGTTGAGGCATGGTAGAGACTGCTGTTTGTTGGAGGAAAGTGGCATCGGCTTCCAGCCTGTGGAGGTGTTCTTCAAAACGCTGGAAGTCTATGCCACGGGGGATCAGATGGGTTGAAGGACTGATTTGACGACTTCGCCACGGTGCATTTTTTCGAAGGCGGTTTGCCACTGGTCGATGGGCCAGATCCCGCCGATGATCGGTTGAACGTTCAGTTGTCCGCTGGTGAGCAGTGCCAAGACGCGTTCCCAGATGGGCCAGTTGTGGCTGAAGCTTCCTTGCAAGGTCACATTCTTTTGAACCAGTGGATCCAGGTTGTAGCCGAGCGGTTGCGGGCCCCAGCCGACTTTGCTGATCCATCCCGCTGGTCGCACAACTTGCATGGCGATCTCCAGCGTGGCACTGGATCCGGCCGCATCGATCACGCCGTCGCATCCCAGTCCATCACGTTCGTTGGCCCATCCGGATGGATCACCGACAATGCCTTGGCAACCGTAATGTTCCACCGCGATGTTGAGTCGGTGGCAATCGGATTCCAGCCCGACCAAAGCCACCTCGGCACCGCACAGTCGGGCCATGGCGGCACATAGGATGCCGATCGTGCCGGGACCCATCACGACAACTCGATCGCCCGGTTCAATGCGTGCGTTGCGAACGACTGCGTTGTAAGCGACGCAGCACGGTTCGGTCAGACAAGCGTGTTCGAACGCGAGTGAGTCGGGGACACGATGCAGAATGCGGGAAGGAACGCGAACATAGCGAGTCATTGCCCCGTCAACGCCGTAGCCGAACCCCTTTCGTGTGGGGTCCAAGTTGTAGAGGCCACGCCGTGACATCGGGTTGTTGGAATCGATGATCGCGGCCGTTTCGCTGACCACGCGATCACCCTCTTTCCAGCCCTCCACGTCGTTTCCGATCTCCGCGACGTGGCCACCAAATTCATGGCCGAGAACCACGGGGTAGTTCACCGGCCAAGAATGATGGGCGGTCCACTGATGGAGATCGCTGCCGCAGACGCCGACGTGGGAGACTTCCAGCAAGACATCTTGCGGGCCGATCTCGGGGCGATCGACTTCGCGAATTTCAACGGAGTTCGGTTCGGGAGCGTAGTTCACTACCGCGGCGGATTGCATCTTTTTGCCTGTTGATTGTCGAAGTGAAAAAGAGTCGGAACGTCTGATAATCCGAGAGCAGTCGCGAGGAGTTCGGGGCAACTCCGTCCCTCGCTCACGCTGCGGGTTATGACAGAGAGCTTGTTGGCGCTGTGAAGCAGGAATGATTGGGGTTCACCCTGTGAGCCGTTTGGGCGTTGACCCCGGTTGCGAGTGAAAACCGTGGCTAACGCCAACGGCTCACATACCCGATGACACCTGCGTACCTGCTTAGACGACGTTTTGCGCGTGCACGGCTTCGCAGATCATTCGCAGGGAGGATTCCAGGTCACCATCGGCGGTGCGAAAGGCGTCGGCGTCGATGGTCAGAGGCGCGCCCAGGACCACCAAAGGGGCACCGTACTTGGGGCACTCGATGGCTTGTTCGATCGACAAACCTCCGACGGCTTGGACGGGAACCTTCACCGCCTGAACCACTTCACGCAATTGATCCAGCGGGCTGGGCATTCGGTCGCCGCGAGCCGCGATGCCTCGTCGTTCGTCGTACCCAATGTGGTGGATGACAAAACCGCACCCCAGGTCTTCCAGTCGTTTGGCACCGGCGACCATGTCTTCGCTGACCATGTTGTCGCCCATGACTTGGCAACCGAAGTCGGCCCCCGCTTGGACGACGCAGCGAATGGTTTCTTCGTGAGCCCGAGCCATGACAACGACGTGGGTGGCGCCGGCATTCGCCATCATCTCGGCTTCCAAGTACCCGCCGTCCATTGTTTTGAGGTCGGCAACGATCGGCGTTTTCGGGAACGCGGCACGAAGTTCTCGGACGCCGTGCAAGCCTTCTGCCAAGATCAACGGGGTTCCCGCCTCCAGCCAATCCACCCCCGCACGCATTGCCAGTTCGGCAGTTTCAAGGGCTTCATCAATGTTGGTCAGGTCCAACGAAATCTGAACGATCGGACGCATCGGGCGGCCTCTGCAGGTGGGAAGGAAGGCGGGGTTCAGGCGGGAGGCCCGAATTGTATCGCATTCCAAACGTCCAGGAGTGTTGCTAAGCAGGTAGGCAGGAATGATCGGGCAGAACCATGTGAGCGTTCGCTTGGGCTGCGAAACGTTTGGTGTTGACGCTCCGATCGCGGATGCCACTTTTCTTCCAGCTCCTGCCTTTCTTCATCCCGGGAGGGATGTCAGATGGTAGCCGGGGGTCGCTGCGTAGCAGCGTACCCCCGGAAAACGAGCGTCCCCCAAAATACTCTCCATCCCGCCGTGGCCGATGGCCACGGCGGGATGGAGAGTGGCGACGCGGGCTACAGTACGTCGGTGACGCGATCGCTTACCGACGGCTACCATCTGACATCCCTACCGGGATGAAAACGTGTGCAAACGAATGCGTTCCATAACACCAAACATTTCGCAGCCCAGCGTTCGCCCAGCTTGCACGTGGGAACAGTGGCGTCTGCCAAAAGAGTTCAAATGCCGAAAGACTCTTGCCGACCTGTTTCATCCCAAGCTTTCATGCTGCAGGCGATGCTCGTCTTTCGAGCATCTGGTTCCGATGCGGCCGCATGTTTGCCAGCCGGATCGTGCAAGTCCACACGACGCTACCGCGAAATTTGCTGGGCGATCGGTTGGCCGGTGGCATCCAGCAGTGGTGGTTCGTCGACTCCCGCCATCGCCTCGGTGATGCGTTGATGAAGCTCTTTCATTGCGGCTCGATCTTGCTCGGTGGCATGATCCAGATCGATCGCGATCTCTTCGAGCGGGCGATCTGTTAACCGAAACAGACGGCCATCGCGAAAGACCTTGTGGGTTCGGTTGAGTGCGAACACTTCGCGAGTGAACTGCGATTTGTCTTCGCCGGGACGAGGGTCGTACCAAAAGAACAGGGACTCTTTTTTCGGACCTTCTTGGCCGAACAATTCCGGGGCGAAGCTGATGCCGTCCATCGTTGGGTCTTCCGGCACTTCGCCGCCCGCCAACTCAATCAGCGTTGGATAGAAATCCGATGCATCGATCAGCTTGTCACTCACGGCCGGTTGGATGTGGCCTGGCCAGGACACGATCAACGGTACGTGGATGCCGGTTTGCTTGGTCAGCCCCTTGCCACCTCGGATGGACCGTCCATCGGAAAGCTTGGAGACCACTTTCAGGTGCGTTCCGTTGTCGCCGTAAAAAATGACGATTGTGTTGTCTCTTAAACCATTGGCCTGCAGCCCTTGGATCAAGTTCCCAACCGCAACGTCCATGTACTCGACCATGTCCTTGAAGTACTTCAGTTGCTCCACGACTGGTTGGGATGGATCCCAGTCGTCGCTGATTGGCGTGGGGACAAACGGCCAGTGAGGCAGAGCCATGGGGTAATAGACAAACGCCGGTTCGTTGCGATCTTGCTTGAGGAAGTCGATTGTCTTTTCCACCCAGACATCCTCGCCAAATTGGCCAGGGTAGGTTTTCAGTTCACCGCCCTGCCCTGCTTCGCCCTCCAGCATCGTTGGGTTGGCGTAACGCGATCCTTTGTCTTCCGTGTGCAAGGCGTGGTACAGAGCGTATTGGTCAAAGCCTGCGTCTTGGGGATGCATTCCGGTTCCGCGCCGGTCTTCTGCGCCGGGGTATCCGGGTGGGTCGTAGGATTGCAATTGCCACTTGCCAAAGATTGCCGTGGCGTAACCCTCCTCCTTCATTCGGTGACCAAACGTCTTCAAGTTAGGATCGAGGATTCCAAATGTCTTCCAGTTGCGATGGTTGTACTTGCCCGACATCAATTGAACTCGAGTCGGGGTGCACAGCGGTTGCGAATACGCGTGCGTGAACCGGACGCCACCGCTGGCCAATTGATCCAGGGCAGGCGTGTCATAGGAGACTCCTCCGTAGCAACCCAATCCCTCGATGCCGATGTCGTCGGCCATGATCAGCACGATGTTGGGCCGTGAATCGTCGGCGGACGAAACGGTCAGCGGAAGGCAACCAAGCAAGATCAGGAGAAAACGCATTCGACAATTCGTTCAGGCGTGCAGAGTTGGGGGAGGAGCAGGACAGGTCCAGAGACGATCAACGATTGCTCGGCGGAGGCGGCAGCTGGATCGTTTGAGCGTTGGGGGTCAGCGCGTGTTGGTAGTACTTGAGCAGGCTGTAGACGGATTGGAATTCCGGACGTGCCGACAAGGATGCGTATTGCGGGTCGTTTGCCACTTGGTCATAGCGTGCAACGGCCGCTGCCAGCGCCTGCGGATCCGGGGCTTGGTTGGGATTGGCTGACAGCGGCAGTGCCAAGTGCGCTGTCCATTGGGGATCCAGCAGTTTGAACAGCTCAGGAGCGATTTGCAGCAACTGGTCCTGCAGCACGGCGGGACGATCACTTCGGTATTGTTGAGCGAACTGCGATTGTGGTTCCGGAGGCGTGACCTGGGCTTGTTGACCAGCGTAACGGGCAACGGCCTGCGTCAATTGGGCTGCCGAGGTGGGGATGACCACCGGTTGGCCTGGGGCGGGGCTTTGGTAGTACATGCCGGTTGCGACTTGATCGACCCGCACGACGGTTCCGTCGATCGAGACGCCCGCGAACAGGCCGCGGCTTCGAGAGTAGGTGTAGATTTCCGCTTGCAGTTGGCCGTCGGTTGCCACGGCGGCTTGACGTCCGACCGGGCCCGCTGCCGCTGATGCGTCACCGCCCAGCGTGAGTTTGCCTGACAAGATCCCTTGCACACTGCGCGCCGTTTTGAAGACCAGGATGATGTCCGAGGCTTGCACGCCGACTTGCCAACCGACATTGCCACCCGTCAAGGTGATGAAAACCGGGGCATGCCACGTGCCATCGGGATCACGGATAAAGAGCAATCCTTTTCCATGTCGCGCCCCAACGATGAAGCTGCCTTTGATCACGTTGGGGACGATGGCGACCCCGTGACAATCTTGCAACATCTGAGCCGGGATTTGGCTCAGCGGCGTGGACATGGTTTCATTCAAGACCGCGGTCGCTGATTGGACCGTTTGTTCTTCGACAACCTGGGCCGAGACGGGCTGCGTCCATCCCAGCAGGATGATTGCGGTCGTCATCGCAATGCGCCGAGCGAAGCGAAATTGCGGTTGGTGAGAGAGCTCCATCGTGCACATTCCTTGGGGTGAAAGCGTTCTCATTCGCAAACGCTGGTTCGGGTGACGGTTGGGGCGGCCGTGGTCGATGAAGGCATCGCAGTGGCAGCGTCAAAATCCCCTGCCATTGTGGGGCCCAAGGGGCGTGGAGGCTACTCCATCTGCCCTCCCCTGCCCTGCGATTCGGAAAGAATGTGAAGCGTTGGCAATCGATCGAAGTTTGATTGGCGACGACGACACCTTGTAGAGAAATTGCTTCCCAGGTTTTCGAAACGGTGCTTGGGTCGGTTGGATAGACGCTCACAAAGTGCGAAGATGCGGTTCGAAGCCGCCAGGAAACGCCGGATGCATCCACTTTGGCAAGGTCAGCTTGCTCCTGTGCATTGGCGAACAAAGTTCACGACAAAGGAAATGAAAGATGTCTGATTCGGAACCGAAGGATGCCATGCGGAACGTGCTCGTTGATGTGGCGTCACTCTGGTGGTTGCCGCTGATCCGAGGTTTGTTGTTATTGATTCTCGGGATTTACGCCTTGTTTCAACCTGGGATGACCTTGGCGACGTTCGCGCAGGTCGTTGGGTTCTTCTTGGCCTTCGATGGGGTCATGGCCATCATTGCGGGAGTGATCGGCGACACCCCGTCGCGAGTGGGGACGATCGTCCGAGGCGTGATCGAGGTTTTGGCGGGGATGTTCGTGTTTGCAAACCCAATGTTGGTCGCTGGATTGACCGCGACGATTGTGATCAGTGTCATCGGTGCGATGGTGATTGTCTCGGGCGTGGTCGAGATTGCGGCTGCGATCCAAGATCGGCGGCACATTCAAGGCGAAGGTTGGTTGATCTTGGCCGGGATTCTTTCTGTGTTGATCGGCATTGCTTTGTTGGTCGCGCCGATGGGATTTGGGCTGACGTTGGTGCGAATTTTGGGCGCGTTGGCGATAGTGTCCAGCATTGCGATGATCGCGTTCGCCTTCCGATTGAAATCGTTGGGAAGCCGGATCTCTCAGGGCTAGACGCCCTGTGCGATGAAGGGAACACGCTTGCTGAGACGATCCACCCTGCCCTGCCCCACACAGGGCTGGCCGGGGCGACTATGTTGGTCAGCCGCTTCTTTCTCGTAAAGAAGCTGGATTGATTCTCAAGAGGATCGGTCTCCCTCCCCTGCCCCTCCCCGCCCTGCCCCGATTGAAATGTGGTTTCAAATGAAGACTCGTTGGTTCATCCTCGTCGCTGTGCTGCCTTGGTTTGTCATTCCAGTCAAGGCTCAAGAAAAGGTCGTCGACTCGATCGGCAATCTGGATCCGGAGATGGCGACCGGTCGAACTGTCGAAGACGGCGTCGCGTGGTATGACGTTGCGGAACAGAATATCGAAGGACGAATCCTGCCCGATCAAGAGCGGACGCGATGGTTCGATCGCTTCCCAAGCTCCGCCAATGGTTCGGTGACTTCAAACGTTTGGAACCTGAGTCGTCATTCAGCGGGCATGATGGTTCGCTTCAAAACGGATTCCACCGCCCTTCATGCTCACTACAAATTGTTGAGCAGCAATGTGGCGATGCCGCACATGCCTGCGACCGGAGTCAGCGGGGTGGACTTTTATGCTCGCGACGGGGAAGGCAATTGGCGTTGGGTGCAGGTCACGCGGCCGACATCGCAAGAGGTCAAGGCAAAGGTCATCGATTCATTGGCACCGGGGATGCGGGAGTACGCCGCGTACCTTCCGCTTTACAACGGGATCGAGTCTTTGAAGATTGGTGTTTCACCGGACAGCAAGTTCGAGCAATTGCCGCCCCGCGAAAAGCCGATTGTGTTTTACGGGACCAGCATCACGCACGGGGCCTGTGCGAGTCGTCCGGGAATGGTCCACACGGGGATCTTGGGGCGTCGCTTTGATCAGCCCGTCGTGAATCTAGGCTTTTCCGGCAATGGGAAAATGGATCCCGAGGTCGGGGATTATTTGATCCAGATCGATGCCGCGGTCTACGTGATCGATTGCCTGCCCAACATGAACGCGGCGATGGTGACCGAAAGGTGCGTTCCATTGGTCAAGCAAATTCGTGCTGCGAAACCGGACACGCCGATTGTGTTGGTGGAAGATCGCCGGAACACAAACAGTTGGATCTTGCCCGCACGTGACGCTCACCACACAGCGAATCATGAGGCTCTGCAGGCGGCGTGCAAGTCGCTGCTCGCCGACGGGGTGACCGGTCTGCACTACATCGCTGGCGATGAGCTTTATGGAACCGATGGCGACGGTGCGACCGATGGTTCTCACGCCAGCGACCTTGGTTTCATGCGTCAGGCCGACGTGTTTGACCCCGTGCTTCGCAAAGCAATGGGCGTGGAGTGAGTGTCGGAGCGGTTCCGGCTACCAAATCAGCTGGGATCCAACGGTCAGGCCGAGAAACCCAAGGTTGTCGTCCATCGGTGAGTCTCCGTTGAGGCCGCCGTCGGGACCAGTGAAGACTCCGGTTGGGTTGGGGCCGCCAACGCCGTTGTAGTGCATCGCTTCCATCGCAACGGTCATTGAAAAATGATCGGTCATCACGATGCGAAGTCCCAGTTGCATTTCGGCATTGGCCACCAGAGAATCGGCGGAGTCATCGCCGGGCCGCAAGTCGATGTCGCCGATGGTTTGGCGAATGTTGCCCAAAGGTGTGAGGCTGTCCGTGGCGGAAAACTTGCGAGCCCCGTAGAGCATCGATCCGCGTAGATTCGCGAAGAGTTGCAAGTTTTCGACCGGTAAAACATGGTTGATTTGCAGTGCCATCGTTGGTCCCATCCCTCGGAATTGGGAGTGGCCCTGGATGGTGCCTTCATCGGTGGAAGCGAAGTAGCCTTGTGCGACCTTGGCGTACCGAATGCCAGCGTAGAAGTCGATGGGATTGGCGATCCGGCGTTGGAGTTCCCAGTCAATCACATCGGTTCGCACGGTGCTTTGAAATTCGCCTTCGTTGATGAACGCGAGTCCGGTCAGGATGTCACCATTTTCGATGAAGTAGCCTGCAGTGCCTTCGTTTCCAGTTGGAATCAGTCCGTTGGCATCGTTGGCAGTCAAACCATCGGAGTGGCGGAACTCCCAAAATCGAACTCGCCAACCGAGTGTGTTGTCTTCCGCTTCGCGACCGAATTGGATCCGCGGACTGTGCTCGATTTGCCAGGGGAACCCGATGTGTGAGAACCCGTCATCGGTTTGCACGATGATCGCGGTGCTGTTGCTTTGAGTGGGTTGGACGAGAACGCTTTCGAAGGTAGCAAACAGGCGTCCTTCTTCGGGTTTGGGCTGAAGTCCTTCGCTGGCTCGTTGCTGAGTCAGCCGCCCTTCGAATCGGTCGGATTCGAGTTCTTGGATCCGCATTTGCATTTCTGCGAATCGGGAATCCAGATCGATGGGTTGAATCTCGCTGAAACCAACCGGTGCTGCTTCGCTTTGGAAATCGTTTGTACCGGAACCCTGGAAGTCAGACAGGGTCAGCACCGGATCGTCGTCTGCACGGAGGGGACTTGTCCATCCAAACGCAATCAAAGTCAGGCACAGTTGCGAGCAGACCAAAGCCCATTTCAAGTTGCGAAAGTCACGCGGTGGTTCAAGGCGGTGCACGTCAAGGTCGCTTTCGTTGGGAGCGAGCGGTGAACGTTTCGAGGTCACGAAGTCGTTCGATGAAGGTATGTCATGTTGTCGTAAGGTCTTCTCTTAGCAGGGGTTGGTATCGCAGCGAAAGGGTGAAATCAATTTGACAAAAAATCTCGTGAAACGCGCGAAACTGGGTGGAAGCCGACTAACGCTGCCACTAAATCTGACCCTGTCAAAAAACCGTTGAGAAAGAGCGGTTTTGATTCAAGTCAAAGGATTGGCTTGATCATCCCCAGTGCATGGTTCCACTGCATCGCTTTGGGGGGAGCCAAATGGATTTGGAGAGCAACCTTGAATATCGAACACCTTCTGAAACAACTCCGTCAACGATCCAACCGAGCTTCGAAGAGGGGGCGAGACGACAGCGAACGCAAGGTCCGTACTCGACGTGCTCTGAATCGACGGCGTCGGGCTCGTTTGGAATCCTTGGAAGACCGCCGTTTGCTCGCCAGTGATGTTTCTCTGTCCGGGAACACGTTGCTCGCGGTGGGAGATGACGATGTGCACAATCAGTATCATCTTCAGTTGGTCGATTTTCACGGAACCGAATCATTTCAGATCAGTAGCAACACGTTCATCAGTGAGGACGATCCTGCTCTGTACGACATGAGCGTCGACGAGAAAAAAGTCGTCGTGGGGACCGGTTCGATTTCGGGCGTGGAAATCCGTGGCGGGGCAAAAGACAACGTGTTCACCGTCGGTGATCTTTCGGGGTATCTGATCCAGCTTGATGGAGAAGCGGGGACGGATGGATATGTCTTGAAAGATTTATTTGGAACTGTCGCGGTGAATGACACCGGTGGTGCCATTGATTTGACACATTTGACATCGCCATGGACGACCAGTTTGTCTGGCGGGACCGCGACGGTTGAAGTCGATGGCGGCGCGAGCACGGCGACGATTCCAAACGCCAATGCGTACACGATGACGCCGAATTCACTTTCCTGGTCAAGTGCGTTGACGGCCATCAACGAGGGCTTGGAGGAACTGGCAAGCCTGGGTGACGAACTCGTCACCCACGATCGTTTGCTAGAGAATCAAAGTGTGTTGAATCAAAAGTCGGTGGGCAGTTTCTTGCCGATCGGCGAGATCTTTCGCGAAAAGATCGCGAATCCGGTGGCCAGCTATTTCTCGTCCGGAGGTTCACCGGAAATCAATGTTTGGGGATTGCTGGAGGAACTGCAGTCGGTGAAGGCAAGTAGCCAGTTGGGAGACGCCTTGCTGAATTGGGAGATTGACGCGGAGATCATTGGGAAGTCTGAGCGAGAGACCTTGGCACTGGAAATCACTGCTGAATTGGTGCACTCGAGTGTTGACTTGTCGTTGCCGGATTCTTTGCTGAATATGGACGGGACCCTCGAGAATAGTCTCGGTGTTGACGAGCTGAAAGCCAACCTGACAACTGGATTCACGTGGGATTTGTCGATCGGCTGGGATGTCTCATCCGTCCCATACTTTTTCGTTGACTTCACCGATGATGTCCGGGTCACGGCAACCATTGGTGACATTGACGCCGACTTCAAGCTCAACGCGGGGTTGTTGGGATTGGAAGTTGGGAAGCATGGCCCAGCGTCGGCGTCGAGTTCGTTGCAATTTGATTTCGAAACGACGCTCCCGCTGAGCGAATTGTCTTCGCTGGATGGGAAGAACGGAGGGGCCAGCGATGGAGTTGTCCAGACCATTGAATTGCAAAGTTCCGATCGAATGGAATTGCTCTCCGATGATGCGAACCCATCGGCTCAATTGGACGTCGATCTGTATGCCGTGGCGACGGGGATCAGCGGGATTTCCGAGAGCGAAGCGGTTCACATTCAGTGGAGTGACGATCTTTACAGCGAAGCCGATCCAGTTTTGTCGGAAGACTTGACGACTTCGGAGTTTGAACCGTTCTTCCAATCCGATGCGACCACTCTGCTGCAGATGGCCGAACAGTTTTCGATCTTCTTGGAAACTCTATCGGCAAAAACACTCGACTCGAACGTCGTGCCGCTGACCGAGAGTCTCACGGTGGCGGACTTGGTCGATGTGTCAGGCGTCTACGAGAATTTGGTTGTTGAACCCACTCGACTTCCGCAGCACACATCGGCGACTTCGATTTTAGCGGTCAACGGTGGGGACCCGCTCGGAACCAGTGGAGACGGCGATTCCGACCTCGTTCTGCAACTTCGAAATGGCGACAAGTATCATATCGATTTGGACTTTGGGAATCCGACGACGCTGGGGGCGGTGGTTCAGTTAATCGTTCATGCCGTCAACGATTCAAGCAAGTTGGTCGTGGTCCAAGATCCGAAGCGAGGACTGACGCTTGCCGACCTCACGTCAGGAGATCACAAGTTTGAGTTCTCTGCTGAAACGGATTCCGAGGGTGAAGACTATGCGGTGGTCGGGAACCTCGGTTTGGACGCGGTTGCGGTCGAGCGAGACGTCACCGGGGACGCGAGCGATGAGTGGGTGATCGACGTTGCTCCGGTCAACGGTCCCGCTTTTACATCGATTCAATCGTTTGCGAAACTTGCGAATGATCTGACGGCGGGCGTTGTGACTGGACTCGCGTACGATGCGGATGCGAGCGGTGGCCCGACGCTTTCTTTTGAAGTCGTGATCGATCAATCGATTGCGGATCAAAATGGAAACGCCATGTCGTTGATCGACCTGGGAGAACTGAAACAGATCGATCTGTCAGCGGGAACGATTGACGTCTCGAATGCTCGAGTCCAAATGCAGTTCCCTTTTGATTTGCTTTTGACGGAAGTCGGAAGCGACGTGGAACGGACAACTCCGTTGGCGGAACTCAACGGCGGAAGAGGCGTGTCGGTCAGCCAGGACATCGATGGTTTTCTTGCCGATTTAGACATTCGTGTTGGCGACGGAACAACGTTTTCGGTCGACTTGGATCTGGGACTTGGGATTCGTTCCCTTTCTGACTTTGGGATCGTTGACGGCAGCGGGAGTGACCTGAGTGTGATCCTGAACGATGGCAGCCATTTTGAAGTGGATCTGGCTGAAACGGTGGATTCCACCGGGAATGTTGCGGGGACGTTGGCAGAGTTGTTCGAGCTGATCAACGCATCCGCATTGGACGCTGGCGTGACGAGCGAGCAGTTCACAGCAACGATTGATGCTGCTCGGTCAAGCCTGCGATTGCTGGACAAGACAACCGGCGCATCGTCCTTTGCAGTGAGTGGGCGGGTCGCAGATGCCTTGGTCTTCGGAACATCCGTTTCGATCGAAGTGGACGGCAAGGATGCCATCCTGTTTGAAAATACGGTGGGGACACTCGGTGACTTGGTGAGCAGGATCACCGACGCGGCAGAGACCGCGGGATTAACACTGCCCGATCCCGACAACGCCGGCGCCAGTTGGGACTTCGACGTTCGATTGGTCGGTGCTGGAATTGAAATCGTGGATCAAACCACGATCGGAAGTGAGATCACGGGAAACGCCGAAACGAACACGACCGAAGATCAGCTTCACGCGACAGGCACGTTCACCGGTAAAACGCTTTCGTTCCGAACAGTCACGATCACGGGTGGGGCGGGCGAGGGGCAAACACGCACGATCCAGTCCAACACCAATGATGTGCTGACACTGACCGAAAAATGGGACGTCCAGCCGGATGCGACGTCGATCTTTCAAGTCAACAACGGGTTGTTCGTCAACGCGGCGAATCGATCGGCCGCGGCGTTTGGCCTTGGTCTGACCAATGACCAACGCGTTGATGGTTCCGAGCGGACGGTCGGTGGGGCTCCGCTGCATGGGGATACGTCCAGCCGACGATTGCAGTTGATGCAAGTATCCGAGCCGCACCTGCAGATTTCCATGGATCTCGACGAAGGCACGCAGGGTGCGGGCACAGGGATCTACGGTCCCTTGGAAGTGGCGGTTTCCGCGGTGTCTGTGAATGCAGCCAGCTTTCAAACGGAATTGACTCTTCGTGGGAAGACATTGGACCGTTTGAACTCGGGATTGGAAGATCCGTATTCGATGCTGCTTCAGGATGGCAACATCGTTTCGACCTCCGCCTTTGATCTTTCTATGCAAGTCGGATCGGACCCGAGGGTGGCCATTGACGGTGCCACGGGAACCACCTCGTTCGATGTGTCTGTCGCCAACATTTTCGACGTCCAGTCGGGCGACGAAGTGTTGATTCCGACGATGAGCAGCGACGATGATGTTCGTGCCCTGCTGCAATCGTTGGCATCCGTCACGATGGACGACTTCTTGAGCACTCTCGAATCCGTGAGCGACTATCTCTTTGAGTTGCAGACGCAGTCGAAACTGGGGAAGTCGCTGCCAGGTTTGCCCAAGTCGGTGGGCTCGATGTTGGGGTTTGGTGAGAACTTTGAGAAAAGACTGGACGAGATCCGCGACTTGCCCATCGCGACGTTGCAGCAACTTCATGCCGCGCTGAATGACACCACGCAGAAAACGACGAACACACTCGCAGGAGCGATGGCAACTTCCTTGAGTTTTGAGAAGGCGACGTCGCAGTTCCTGTTTGATTTGCACTACTTGCTGGAGCAGATCAATCCTTCGCTCCCGTTGACTCTGAATCTGACTTCGTTGGGTGACGATCTGAATGCGGCTGGCGATAACCTGCAGGCCTTGGGGCTGCGGCAGGTCGCTGCAATTGTTGACTCGTCGGGAACCAGTCTGTTGGATGTGGTCGCGGATGGTGAGATGCATGTTGTTGTCGGCATGGATTTGACGAATCCGGATGCTCCAGCCACCAAGTTGGTTTCGGATCCCGATGCTGATGAGGGAACTCGAGCTGAGTTCCATGTCAAAGCGTCATCGGCCGAGTCCATGAACTTCCCCGCCGTGCTGGGAAGCATGGCGGTCGGAGTCTTTGGTGGTCAATTTGTGTTGAATCGGGACGGTGTTGTCGGCACGTCTGATTCCGCGACCTATGAAGTGAAGTTGAAAAGCGATGTCGACGCAGCGACGGCGTTGGAGGGGGCCGCTCTCCCTGTCATCACGAAGATTGATGTCGCAGGAGAAGCCAAGGGGAGTTTCGGACTCGTGCTTCCGGAATCTGTGATCCCGCAAGACGCTCCTACTCATTTGACTCCCAACATCACGGTCGAGGTCACCAATCTAAACGACATCGCAGCGGACAATCCGAGCCGAAGTTCGACCCTGACGACGAACATGTCCGGGAATCCAGGCGAATGGGCGACGTTTGAAACGCTGACCCAGAACTTTTCGCTGACCGATTCCATGGAAGGTTTCAAACTCGGGGTTCAGCGTTTGTTTCGTGGATTGGACGATGTGTTTGACACCGCGTTGTTGGGGCAAGACCTCCCGCTGGTCGGCAAACAACTGGCGGAGGCGGCGAACTTTCTGGATCAAATCGGTGAGTCGGTCTATGCCAACCTGGATCTGCTTCCAAAATCTGGCATCACAATGGACTCCGTTCATGTGGCATTGTTTGATGCGTTTGGACCGGGTGGGTTTGGATGGCTGCAAGACAGTACCCTGCGCTCCAATCCAGACACGTTTGTCAACATCGACGATGTGGGAGTGACTCGCGAAACGATTGTGACCGCCAGTGGCCGCGAATTGGTGACCGGTGTCGAGTATCGAATGGATTTGGAGATGACTCCGGAGAGTCTGCAGTTCCCAATCGATTTGGATTTGTTGTTGCCTGGTGTGGGGCTGACGACCGAAGCCCTCGCGGATGTGAAGTTTGGCTTCAAAATGCCGCTGATCGTCGGCGTGAGTGTTCTGGATGGTGTCTACCTCGACGTCGCCTCTGACAACGAGGTGGAAATCAGTTTGGACATTTCCTTGCCCAGTCACGTGGCGAGTTTGTCCGGTGAAGCCTCGCTGTCATTCTTCAACACCGATTCGACCCAGCCCAAAATTTCGAGAGACCAAGGCAGTTGGATCTTTGACGGATTCAAGGTCGGGCAAATCATCGAAGTCGAAGGCAGTGACAACCCGGCAAACAACGACGGTCGGTTCGTGATCACTGCGATCGATGCGTTGGGTACCGAACTGACGCTGGCCGCCACCGATGAAGCTCTTGCCGCTTCCAGCCTGACAGATGATCGCGTCGTTCCCGAGGGCCCCACGACGGATATCCAGGTGCAGGTTTCGACGGTTTCGATGACTGGCGGAAACGCCGTCGATTTCAATGCTAGCCAACAGACCATCGCGCGTGGTGCCGGTAGCTGGTTGGAGGACGGTTTTCGAGTGGGTGACACGATCATTGTCGACAATGCCGGATCGAATGATGGATCGTGGATCATTTCGGCGATCGATGCCGTGGGTCGAACGTTGACATTGGAAGGAGGCCCGACCACCAATGCGAGTGGAGTCGCTGGCGTTCGGATCCGTTCCAATCAACAACATGGTTTCGATGCGGAGATGGGTGTGCTTCCCTATCGCGTTTGGGATGCGACGCCTGACCAGTCGGAGTTCACCGGGACGTTTGTCTTTGATTTGCATGGTCCTAACGAGAGCGGGAGCCAGACACGTTTGTCGGTCAACGATCTGGATTCGCAACCTGAATTCCCCGTCGCACCACGAAACGGATTCACTACGGCTCCGTTGTCGGGACTTCTCACACTGACGGAGGGCACTGGAGTTGGGCAAGAGATTGTTCTCAACGATATTTCGCTTCAACTGGAAACCAATTTGCCTCGCACGGCAGCGTTCCCACCATTCCGAGCTCAGTTAGACGTGACCAACTGGGACTGGGACCTGAGCGATTCGTTGTTGACCAAGGGGACTCCAGACGAGATCGCGTTCAACGACGTTCAGTTTGAATTGGTCGGTTTTGTGCGTGATTTTTTGGGCCCGTCTTTGACGCGTTTTCGGGCCGCATTGGAGCCCATGGACGGAGTCATCGATTTCCTGACCAGTGAAGCGATGCCGATTTTGTCCGCCTTGTTTGGACGGACGTCTTATGCGTCGGCCCCCGGCATTTTTGGTGGACGCAGTGAGGCAGGCGATTTTGCGGGGGCCGCCGATGTGATTCGAAAGTTGGTGGACGGTGGCACACCGTCACACACGGGATTCACAAACTACTTGGACCTAATTGGTTTTGCTGATTCGAAGAGAACGCTGACCGCGATCAGTGAATTGACGGGCCAGCACTGGATCGACATGGGGCGTTTTGATGTCAGTGTCAGTGAGGCGATGAGCCGAAACGCGACCGTCGAAACCATCTACGATGAGTCCAGCAACGCGGAACGATTGAAAGGTGACTTTGGGGATGCTCCGTTGCGATTGAGCGGAAGCCCCGAGCTCGCCTTCTCCATGAGTGAAAACTCGATCGAGCGTCGAAACCTTGTGTTGACTGGTCAGACTGTTAGTTGGGGGTACTCTGCGGTCACTGGATCAACACTGACTAGCAGCGTGCCTTGGTCGACCTATGGCGTAGAAGAAGGATTCACTCTCACGATCCAAAATCTGACCGGGGCCAATGCCGTCTTCAACGGCAGTTACACGGTAGGGCTTGTCTCCGGGACGACGGCTCAGATTTCGCGAGATGGATTCAATCTGGTCGGGACATCGATCTCCGTTCCACGATTGGTGATCAACGCGTCGACGTGGATCCGTGATGGATTTCAAGCTGGACAAACCATTCGAATCGATGGTGGCACCAACGTTGGAACGTACACTGTCTCTTCGGTTTCCGAGACTGAGTTGACCGTGAGTTCGTCATTCGTGGCGGAAGAGACGGTCCCATCGTCAGCAAACCCCAATGTTCGTGTGCAGAACGCGGTGGGAGACTACTCAGGATCCATCAAGGGCCAGATCAACGCGGTCCTCAACGATCCGCTTGCGTCTGCTCAGCAGGCTGCGGCCAGCTTCCTGATGACGCAGACGTTACCAGGTCGCGGAATTGGATACGGTTTTGACTTGCTGGGCGGAGTGACCCGAGAAGTCTTTTCTCCGATCGACAGTGCCCTGAAGGGATTCGACCCCATTGAGTTGCCCATTTTGAATCAGGCATTCGGGTTGCTCATCGGTGACACCACGTTTGACGGCAAGTCGGCGGCGGAAAGCAATCTGCTGCACTACAGCACGCCCGAATTGCAGTTCACGCTCTATCAAGACTTCCCATTGGACAAGAAAACGTTCTTCTGTGAAGTGCCGTTTGGTTCTGCGTTTGCCAGTTCCGGAATCTGTGACGTGGTGAGCAGCGGATCTCCCACTCCGTTTGTGTCCGTCTCATTCGAAGCACGCATGGACTATGGCGTTGCGGTCGACACTACCGGCCTCGAACTCTACCGAGACTCGGGGAACCCGGATGCGATCATCGAAGGATTTTACTTCGACGATACTGACGGCGTCGATCTGAATCCATCTCTCATTGGTGGCAATGAAAGCGGGCCTGTTGGGACCAGTTATGGACTGACCGATGTTCCGCAATCTCGGATTCTTGGCGGAATTGGCGTGGGAGTGTTCCGTAAATTTGGAACCGGACTCGGGAATCTCAAAGTCGGTGTGGAGTTGTCATTTCATACCGGACAAGATCTCAACTTTCACGATCCCAATGGGGATGGACGAATTCGAGCCAGCGAATTCGATGTCTTGACCGAATCCGCCGTGGATGAAAACGGTCTGCTGACATTTGCGAATTCTGAGAATGCGTTTGACAAGAGTGTGCGAATCGAAGTTCGCGGCGATGCGTTTTTGAAGATCAAAGCTCTGTTCATCACGATCATTGACGTTCGTGTGAACATCTTCACGATCGGATTCAATATCCCTCTGGAGAGCAAGTCGTTTGCGTCGCCTAATTTGGCGACCCTGTCGGGTGGAACCTTGCGGCTGCACGTGGGCGAATCCGATGCGGCGACGCGTGGGTATCGAACTGGCAATGTGAACGAAGCAATTTATGTCGGTTACAACCCACGGACCAATGAGATTGTCGTCTCGGGATTTGGTTCGCAATCCGAACGATTCCATGCGTCCAGCGTCTCTCTGATTGAAGCCTCCGCTGGCACGGGAAATGACCTGCTTTTCGTTCGTCCCGAAGTGACTCGTCAGGTGTCCTTCGATGGTGGAGAAGGCGACGATGTGATGTTCGGCGGCAGTGGTCCGGATGAGCTGGTCGGTGGATTGGGAAATGATTCCATCGATGGACGTCTCGGCGATGATTCGATCTGGGGTGATCTGAAAGTTGGCGCCACTGGAGGTTTGGATTGGTTGTTTGGTGGTGACGGAAGAGACACGATCTATGGCGGTCCCGGGATCGATGTCATTCGTGGTTGGCGTGACGACGATGATTTGCATGGCGGCGATGGCGATGACTTGATCGACGGCGGACAGGGCAATGACACACTGCACGGCGACGATGGAATCGATTTTCTGTTGGGGAACATTGGGCACGACACGATTGTTGGTGGTGCCAAAGATGACCGACTGGAAGGCGGGCCCGGAAGAGATGCCCTGTATGGTGAGGCTGGGGAAGACGTCTTGTTCGGTGGGCTGGGCAATGACTCCTTGGATGGCGGAGCGGACATCGATTCGTTGTATGGCCAGCATCACAATGACTCACTGCAAGGTGGCGCGGCCGACGACTTGTTGGACGGTGGACTTGGCAGCGACCAAGTGTACGGTGGTGATGGCGACGACCTCGTGTACTCACGCGATGGAAACGACCACCTCGATGGGCAGGAAGGCGATGATACCTTCAAGGTCTACTTCGCTCGTGGGAAAGTGAACTCGCTGCTTTCCATTCTCGACACAGGCATGTCGGGTGTGGATGTGTTTGACGCCATTGGGACAATCGATCCCGACCAGTTCTTGTTGCGGGCGAGCGTTAGCGGGACGAACGCGTTTGTGGCTGTTCTGACGGATCCTGGTCATTCCTCGGATGAGGCTGCGTACAACCCATCGGTCCAAAGAGTCAACTATCTAGGTGTCGAACGGATCCTCGTTCAGGGCGGCATGGGCGACGATCAATTCGCAGTCGATGACACGGCGGCGGAAGTCACGATCGACGGTGGCGATGGTGACGATGCCTTCCAAGTCGGGCAATTGTTCCGTTCGCAACGCACCGAAGTGGACGCGAATGTCTCAGTGGATGACGTTTTCGCGACAATCGAAACGACGCGTGGTTTCTTGTCCAACGGAATCAGCCAGCCGATGACCATCAGCGGTGGTTTGGGCGACGATCACTTCGTCGTTTTTCATAACCAAGCGGTTTTGACGTTGAACGGGAACGAAGGCGACGATGGATTCGAAGTTCGCGCGTTTGCGTTGGTCGGATCGCGAGAACCCGAGCGTGCTCGCACAGACATCACAGGCGGTGCAGGTGCCGACTTGGTTCAGTATGCCGTCAACGCTCCGGTCAACATCGACGGTGGCGATGGATTCGACACGCTGACAGTCATCGGCACTGAATTCGGTGACGACTTTGTGATCACGGAAGACGGTGTCTACGGCGCGGGGCTGACGATCGACTTCACGAACATTGAATCGTTGCGTGTCGACGCGGCGGAAGGCAACGATCGCTTTTACGTTAAAAGCACCAGCGAGAAGTTCTTGACAGAACTGTTTGGTGGTTTGGGCGATGACACCTTCAACTTGTCCGGCGACACACCTCCGGTCGTCAGCAACGACCTGAAGGGCCACAGCGGCATCGTCACCAACAACATGTCATACAGCAGTGACCTTCGCTATGAAGATCTGAAGCTGCATGGCGTGTCGTCCAACGTGGCGGATAACGAAGAGCCCTTTGTTGTCATTCGAACATCCAATGGCTCCACGATCGTTGGTGAAACGGGGGCGGTGGATGCAAGCGTGGTCGACTTCTACGAGGTCGTGCTCACGCAGACTCCCATGAGCGGTTTTGATGTTTTGGTCCAGGCCCTCGCTCCGCTTCCAAGCACCGCGGGACGCGAACTGGGTGCATTGGCGTTTCGTCTGAGCAGTGTGGCGCCAGGATCAGAGAAAAAGGCGGACGGATCCGCTGTCACGTTGACGTTCACGTCTGAGAACTGGTTCATCCCACAAAGGGTCGACATTCTTGCGGATGATGAAGTTCAGTTGGATACGGGGCGATTGTTCACTCGTGATGAGTTGTCAGAGTCCGACACGTTCTCCTATGACGACGCTGCTTTCGAAGGAAGACAGTCCGCCGTGATCAACCACATCGTGTCGTCGACCGCAACGACCATCGTGGGGACTCCACTGGTGCTCAGCGATTCACCGACGATCACGATTGAGACCAGTTTACCGTCCCACGAATTCGTTGGGGAAACCATCACGGTCACTTTATCGGATGGGCTGACCACTCAGACACGTCGAATCACCGATGTTCGATTGGTCGGCGGAAAGATGCAGTTGACAGTCGATCGCTCTTGGTTGGCCGGAGCTCATTTGCCGGACACGTCCAGCAACTATTCAATCGTCTTGGCTGAATCGACTGAAGCTGGGCATCCGGTCGACATTCGCAATACCACCTTCACGGTCAACGATCCCAGTGATCCGACGAACCCGTTGATCGAAGAGCCAAAAGATTTTCTTGGCCGCCAGATCACGATCATTGATGGATCCGGGGTGGGACAAAGCCGGTTCATCACCGGTGCCGATCAAGTTGTCACGTTTGCATCCAGTGCAGTCGAGATTGATCGGTCGAATCCGAAAACGTTTGCATTGCAATTGAGCACCGGTGGGGAATCGGTGACGCCAACGACCGGCGGTATGTTGAATCTGCGTTTCGTTGCTGATTTGGACTACAACAGTGAAACCATCGAAGTGACTCTGGATGGCTCGCAGTTGGACGTCTTGTTCAACGACTATTCCGGTCGCCAATACAGTTTCGTACAAGCCTCGATTCCTCTCACTCAGTCGCAATTGCAGGCTGCACTGACGGACGGACGTTTGGAACTCGGACTGAATCCGTCGGATTCAGTCAACAACCTGGATGACTACTACGAATTCAAATCCAGTGTCTCATTCGATTTGCAATTCCATATCGATGTTGTGAATAGCAACTTGGTGCCTGGGATAGGCGACGATGTCCGATTTACTCTGGATCGTGGATGGAGTCTGACGAACCCGCCGGCGTTGGACAGTCGCTATCAAATCGCCGTCGACGACTCGTTGGTCGGACGAGTTTCAGGTTTCGATGAGTCGCCGGTTGGCTTGCCGGCCGATCCATCCTTCCCCGCCGAGTTGGACACGCGAACGACGTTCGTTGACAGCGATGCCGATTTCACTGCGGTTGAGTTTGGTGCCGAAGGTCTTCGCGGCGCGACCATTGAAATTGTGGGCGGCCCTGGGGCTGGTCAACGCCGATTGATCTTGGATGCGATCGACGCGAAGACCTTGATTTTGAATGGCGATTGGCGGACGGATCCTGTTGCGGGAGAGAGCGTGTATCGGATCGCTCGATTCGATGGTTTGGCCGTTTCGAGCGTCAGTGTGGAAGTCAACGACAACGACGAAGCTGGCATCGTGGTCGACGAAACGCATGGCCTGGATCTCTCCGAGTCCACCGATGGCATTTTAGGTGAGGACACCGTGACCGCTGTGATCGAAGGCGGTGACGGAGATCAACTCGGCGAGCGTGATGTGCTGCGTTTGAAGTTGACTCGTCAGCCCAGTTTCGATGTGACGATGCGGTTGGTCTACGACGATGTTCAACTGAGTTTGCAAACCACCGACGGTCATTCCATCGCTTCCAACTCCTTGGTTTTCACCCCTGGCAATTGGGACGTCGTTCAAGAGGTGATGATCATTGGATTGGTGGATCAAATCCGCGAAGGGTTCCATGTCAGCCAGATCGGTTTGGAACTGGGTTCCAAGGATGAGGATCAAGAACTCAGCAAAGTGGACCAGTTCAATATTCCCGACACCGCCGCAGTGGAATGGGTCGGTCTGAGTGAACGTCCCACAGGAGTCACCAGCGTTGAGTACAAAGGTCAAAATCTCCAACTGAAAGACGACGCCGTTCCTGCGGGAACCGAGTCCAAACCCGTCTATGCAATTGTCAGCAACAAGATTGTCTTCTTCGCGGGAGAAGAAGTCATCAAAGTTTCTGGCAGTGATTTGGCGATCTCTTACAACTACGTGGATCCTGGATTTGGCGACGCCTTCACTCACCCAGTTCTGGTGCGTATCAGCGATGCGGACGCGCCGACCGTTTTGGTTCGAGAAACTGGTGGTTCGACTGATGTGGTGGAGGGAGCAACTCCATTCATGGTGCTTGAACTGGATGGAGATGCGATTCCAACCAGTGACGTTGTGGGCGAGACGGTCACTGTGAGTGATGGGACGGGCGTGGGGCAAACTGCCACGATCATCGCGAACGAAGGCAATCAGATCACCTTGGACACCGTCTGGGAAACCGTTCCAGATGAAACGAGCGAGCTGACTTTGATCGTGTCCGGGAACGCTGAACAGCGAATGGTTACCAGCAATGGAACGCTCGCCTGGGGTGAGGATCGCTATGAGTTGGTGCTGACATCGCCGCCGGTGGATGACGTTGCTGCGGGGCGTCGCGTTGTGGAAGCTGTTGTCACGCCGGAAGTTACCAAGACGACCCGTACCGGAGGTGTTCGGACGGATGCTCGTCAGGTCGAAATTTTCAATCTAGACGGATTGGATGCCTCACGAGTCCGAGTCGATCCTGACAATGCCAACAACCTGATTGTCGCCTTTGACGAAACAAACTGGGACGTTCCGGTTCGGATTGGCGTCCGAGTCATCGACGATCTGTTGGTCGACGGTGGTGATACCAAGGTGTTCGCTCCGGGACCGAACACGCTGAGCGGAATTCTGGGGCCTGTGATTGTCAATGGATCGGGGGGAGATGGTTCGTTGGCTGGTTTGGGCAACCCTGAGATTTTGCCTCAAGAAACCAACGTGAAGCCGGCCACCGGCGAAGTTGAATCGATTGTCGGAACGACGGTGACATTCAAGACATTGACTAGCGAACAGTTGTTCTCTGCCGGACTGGCTTCGGATTTGAGCAACGTTCAGTCGCTGGTGGGACAAACGTTTGAAGTTGTCGCGACCAAAGCAACCGATAATTGGTCGAAGGATTTTCCTTTGGCAACCGAAGGCAGTCCCCGTGATCCAGTCGTCGGACAATTCCGATTGATCACCGAAGCGACCGTGCAGGACGGCCAGGTGGTGGTGACGCTCAATGAGCGGTTTGGCCTTGGTGGAGACTTGGATTCACTGGAAGCGGGTGCTGATACTTCCAGCGTGGATTTACGTCTTTCGCGGCAAGAACAATTGCGGCTTGGGATTGCGAACGTCGGCGATCTGTACGGACGGACCATCGAATTGAATGATGCGGATGGTCAAATGCTATCGTCCGCTGTGATCATATCGGCGGTGGCTGATCCCGATGGCTTGATCACGATTGATGTGGAGGCGGATTGGACATCGATCGCGGCCGATGCCACGTCATTCTTCATTCAGTCAGACGATCTGGTCAAAAAGTTTGCGATCACTTCGGAGAGTTTGAACTTCTTCGTCAACGAACAGACCTCCGTTGACTACATGTTCGTGCACGACGAAGACAGTCCTGCGGACAGCACCGGGCATCTGACGGCGGACCGTTTGTGGGGACTCAACATGGGGCCCGATGTCACCGTGGGCGGACGCCTTCAACCCGGCGGGGTTCAGTACGGGAATCTCGAGGTGCTGCAGATCGACTTGGGACGCGGCAATAATGACTTTTACGTGTCGGGCACGCACAAACGCGCCGATGATCCGACGACCGCAGAGGATGAAACATTCCAGACCTGGACCATCATCAACGGTGGGGACGATGTCTACTGGCCGGACCATGGCCTCGTAGACGATTGGTCCTGTAGCGGTGGAGATGTCGACCACGTGCCGGGAACTGGCCGCGAAGGCGATCGGTTCTGTATCGATGTGAATGCAGAGAGCGTCACCGACGTGGTGACGGGATCGGTCTCTTCGGCCAGCAATGCAGTGGAGACGGCGCTTGCCAGTTTGGTGGATACTTCAGCCCCGTTTGGCGTGGACGATGGGCTGGTCGGAATGGAATTGACGATGACCAGCGGAGATGGAATAGACCACTCCTACACCATCATTCGAAACACGGAAGACACCATCTCTCTGCGAGGAGACTGGATTGATCTTCCTAACGCGGAAGACACTTACACGATCACGGATCTGGCCGACGGTCCGATCGCGATCAACGCTCAAGGTGGTCACGACCGTGTTGATGCGTCGGCTTCGACGCTTGGAGTCGTGGCGTTTGGTGGGCTCGGACGTGACACCTTGATTGGCGGTTCGGGAGACGACATTTTGTTCGGTGACCGCGGGCGGGTGGACTATTCCACGGCAGCGGATGGGGATGGGCAATCCACCATCGTGACTCGTTTGGGGCACGCACCCCAGCCAGTTTCAGGTCATGCAACTGGTGGGTTTGATGAGTCGGGGAATCTTGTCGATGGGAATGCGTTGTTCCCCGTGGCTGATGGATTCGACATTGGGCTGGTTGGTTTGATGGTCGACATCAACAACGGCACCGGGTTCCTGCAGACCCCGCGATTGATCACCGTGAACGACGAAAACACGCTGTCGATTTCTCCTGATTTCACCGAGACGCTTGATGCGACCAGCGAGTATCGGATTTCGACCTATCCCGAGGATCAGACCGATGGGATCGTTCGCGGTCCAACTCGCTTGATCACCGTGGATGACCTCGAAGGCGATGTGGACACGATCAGCGGTGGTGCTGGAGCGGACCAGATCTTTGGTGGTGCCGGCGACGACGATGTCTTCGGGGAAGCCGGTGATGATGTCATTTTGGGTGACACGGGTGTGATTAAAAGAGCTCCGCTTGATGCGAATGCGACCGGGACGGTGATTGCCAGTGCCCTTGATTTGGTGCAGACGAAATCACCTGATGCTGGCGGCAAAGATCTGATCTCAGGCGGGGATGACAACGACATCATCTTTGGTGGCTTCGAGTCGGACTACATCAATTACGATCGAGCCGAAGTCGCTGGTGTTGGGGAATCGGGCAACGACATCATCGTGGGCGATGGTGGCACGGCTGATTTTGATGTCGATTCGGGGGCTGCGATTCTGATTGAGGTCTCCACCAACGAGCCAACCTTCGGCAGCGATGACTGGATCACCGCAGGTGCGGGCGAAAAGATTTTGTTTGGCGGTGCGGGCGACGATCAGTTGCTAGCCGGTAGCGACAACTTGCCCGACATCATCATCGGAGACGAAGGAACCGCGACGTTCGATGCCGGTACTGGTCTTCGGGTTCGCATCGCGACGCAGACTGCTGACATCGGCGGGAACGATACGATCACCGCTGGAGACGCACTGAATATCCTGTTGGGTGGCAGTGGTGACGATCTCATCACAGGCGGTGATTCGCAGGACGTGATCTTTGGTGACAACGGGGAGATCCAGTTCGATGCCAGCGGCATTCGCAAGCGAATGATCACCACCGATCCGACCTTTGGGGGTGTGGACACGATTTTGGGACAAGGTGGCAATGACATTCTGATCGGCGGTGCCGATGGAGATGTGATCTCGGGTGGCTCCGAGCACGATGTGATTTTGGGTGACCACGGTGAAGTCGATTTCACCCGCCCCGCCGATCGCAATGTGATCAGCCGCTTCATCGAACTGACCGATGGCGGTGGGAACGACACGATTGACGGAGACGATGGCGACGATTTCATCTGGGGCGGACAAGCCGACGATGTCATTCGTGGTGGTGCCGGGCAGGATGATTTGGTCGGCGGCCACAACGTTCCCTTCGGCAGCGACGGTGACGACACCATCGAAGGTGGTGATGACGAGGATGCTTTGCTCGGTGACAACGGCATCATCACTCGCGAGTTGATCGGGACCGAACTCGGTACCTGGACGACATACCTGGCTCCCTTTGACCACGTTGTGGTGCGTGAGTTGCAACCGTTTGACGATCTCGATTTGGTTGGTGGCAACGACATTCTGTCTGGCGACGCTGGAATCGATGTGATTCTTGGGCAACGCGGAAATGACTTGATTCACGGCGGAACGGACGATGATGAATTGATCGGCGGTTTGGGGGCGGACACCATCAATGGTGATGACGGGCACGACTTCATTCTCGCGGATGCGGGACAAATTCTCCGAGATACGAACGAGGACGGGACGCCTCAATTGAATTCCGATGGCGTCTGGCATCGCGACATCCTCACCGAGCGAATTGCTCGGGTGATCGACATCATTCCGCTCGGGCCAACCGGTCTGATCGACGCACCAGCCGATTTGATCGACCGGTTGTTGGATGCCGACCAAGTGGTCTTGGCCAGCATGCACCTGCCGTCTGGGCAATTGCACACGAACTCGGAAGGCATCAGTCAAACGGTTGCGTTGCTGCTTGATCTCGTCGACGCGGACGACGACACGGTGGACGGCGGTGATGGCAACGACATCGTTCTCGGGCAACGTGGCGATGACGATCTTCGTGGTGGGCTCGGCGACGACCTGTTGATCGGTGATCACGGCATCAACGTCGCTCCTTACGAGACCGATCTGCCTCAGATGATTGACGCGACGCGTCTGATTGCGGCCGTGTCGGGCTACGATTCGCTATCAGGGATCGAGCTGGATTTGCCAGGCTTGGGGCATTTGATTGTTCCTGACTTTGTGGCCGAACCCGGTGCTTTGGTGGCGGAGCGACCTCGCTGGGACCGCGTGACGGACATCAACGCAGCGTTTTCCAACTGGGCAAACGACGACCGAATCTCGACGATGGACAACTTGCGTTTGTCTGCCTCGGTGATGCTGACACCCGATTTTCTCGGTCACACCGATGTGTTGAGTGGAGAGGATGCAATTACCGGCGAAGGCGGCGACGATTGGATTGTGGGCGACCAATGGATCGTCAACAGCGACCTGCAGTCCGGAATCGCACCGGTTGATGAAGCCATCGAACGCGTCCAAACAACCATCGCGGGCATCATGCATGCCCTGGAGTCAGCCTCTTTGGACCGTGGTGTGGTTCAACATTCGATCAACGCTCAACCGGTGGTTGAACGTGATGTCTCCATTGCGAGCGATTCGCTTCAAGGTGGCGACGGTGCGGACACCATCATTGGTGACAATGTGGTGGTGGAACTGCCTTCGACGCAAGCCATTCCTGGTTCCGGAACGGTTGCCGAGAACGCGGCGGAGTTGTTGCGGCGACTGGATGTTTACCGGACCCTCTCGGACGATGCGATTCAATTGGTCTCTCGCGGTCACCTCGACTTGATTGATCAATTGCTTGACGATGCAGAAGCCGCGCGACCGACGTTGCCTGTGATCGCTGGCAACGACGTTCAGTACGTTCAGCACTACCAATTGAAATTCGGCGATGACAGTCTCTTGGGAGATGCAGGAAGCGACACGATGGTTGGTGGCGATGCACTGATGATCGCTCCTTACGTCACCGGCGAAGAGGGCGACTTCCCCGATTCGCAAGGTGCCGTTGGACTGGACCCTGACTCACTGCGTGCTCTTGAGCAGAACCTGTTCGAACAACTTCGGTTGCAGCAAGTCGATCTTGACGAACGTCACCAGTCGCGGCTGATCAACGTCGCTGAGGAGCTCGCTCGGCGGCCATCGCTGGATCGGATCGCTTACGTGCCGACCTTGGACCGTTCGATCGACAACGACACCATCGAAGGTGGTGAAGGCAACGATTTCATCGGTGGCGATTTTGGCGTTTTGGTGTCACCTCTGCTCCGCGACACGCCCGCGGATGACGATGCACTGCGTGATTTGGACCAGCACGTTGAAGCCATGTTGGATCAAATCGCCAATCTGGATCGACTGGATCATGCGACCAGCTTTGATCGCAGCGTTGGACGTGAGGCTCAAGCCGCCTCGACAACCGATGCGATGGCTCCCGAATCGCGTCACGTTCAAATTGGCGGCCAATGGACCTTGGGGCAAGACACGCTCCAAGGCGATGGTGGCAGCGACGTCATTCTGGGAGATCATGCCTCGATGGTTGCTGCGATCACGGTTGACGATCCCGCTGCTTTCACCTCCCTGAGACGTTCGAATTACCATCTGGAATTCATCGACGACTCGATGCGTACTTTCCTAGAATCATCCAGCCTGGATGGAGTGACCGTCTCACTGCAGGGCGATCACATTCGCGGAGGTGATGACAATGACATGTTGATGGGGGCGGTCGGGGCCGACGACATCGATGGTGAGCAAGGCGACGACACGATCCTGGGTGGCAACGGTTTCGACACGCTTGCCGATGGTCTGGGGAACAACTGGATCCGCAATGATGGTGGCAACTATCCGAAGTTGGATCCGCAGGAAGAGTTGGGTGCGTTCCGCTTCGACAACATGACTTCCGTGAACAAGCAGCTCTTCCTCGATGCGGCTGCGGGAGCGATCGCCCCGGTGGGTTGGCAAGTTGATTCTGGTGGAAACGAAAATGATCCGGGCAATGGCGATCCGGATGATCCGGCAGTACCGACCGAACGGGACGTCGATTTCGATGGAGACTTCATCGCTGTCACTGGACAACCCATCAGCTACTCGGCAACATTCGAGTCCCTGCCCGATGGTGCAATCGTCAGCTATCTGTGGGAGGTCAAGGATTCTTCCGGAGAATTGGTGCAGACCGGTGCGGGTCAGTCCGTTGTGTTCACCTTGCACGTCGCCGACGACTACACCGTGGAAGTGGATACGGTGGACACCAAAAACGGTGCGGGCACGATGACTCATACGTTGAAAGTGCTGAACCACCGACGGAAGTCCGACGACGACGCACCGGGACAGTTCATCTTGATATTTGGTGGGACGGAAGGCGACAACGACATCCGTTTGAAAGACGTTCGTCTGGAACCAAATTCGGTTGAGGTTCGAACGCGAACTGGACGCAGCTCTTGGACCCGCGAGATCTTCTCTGACATCAGCCGAGTTGAAGTCTATGGTGGCGATGGGAATGACGATGTCTCTGCCGATCGTACTCTCACCATTCCGGTGCGGTTGTATGGCGGAGCCGGTGACGACGAGCTTCGTGGTGGTGCCGGCAACGACTTCCTCGATGGTGGAGCCGGTGATGATCGACTGAATGGCCAGTCAGGCAACGACGCCATTGTCGGCGGCTATGGTGCTGATCGAATCGACGGAGGCTTTGATGACGATCTTCTGATCGCCGATGCCATCGACGAAATCTCTGCGGATCGATTGCTCAGGGATTGGTCCAATTCGTCGCTGACTCCTGCCGACCGAATGGCGAACTTGGTCACTGATCTGTTGGATGCAAAGATTGCCGACGGTGCAGTGGACGATTCCGATGGGGATCGCGGGACCGATTGGGTGTTTGGTCAGTCCATCGACACGACTCACGCACGTCGTGGTGACGAGGATCTGCAGACAATCTATTGATGCGAAACGGTTTTCGAAAGTGAAGAGAAATGCCGTTTGAAATGTATAGAGGCTCAGTGTGAATGGGGGTGCGGGAGTCTCCCCTGAACCGACAGGGATCTATACGTTTGGATTGATTGAAAACTCGTTTTCACGCGTTGAGAACCGGCGCGAGAATCTTGGAATCGGTGTAGACTGGTGAGCCGTTGAAGGCTCGATGTTTGACGCATAGAACCACTGAAGGGCGTTGTCGACGCCGCAGGGGGCTTCGTGTCGACTCGAGGCATCTTCGTTGATGTTCGCGTTTTCTTGCGAAAGCGAACGTTTGCCCGCCTCTCTCCCGCTGGATTCTCGTGCACCGATTCCTTGTTGCTCTGATCGCTTGTTGCATCACCTCGTCCGTGATGGCTCAGTCCCCTCCGAACATCGTTCTGATCATCGCAGATGACATGAACTGGGACGATTGTGGAGCCTATGGTCATCCGGCGATTCGCACTCCCAATATCGACGGCCTGGCAGCGGAAGGCATGCGTTTCGAACACGCCTACCTGACCACGAATTCATGCAGCCCATCCCGTGCGAGCATCATCACGGGCAAGTATCCCCACAACACGGGCGCGGAACAGTTGCACTGGCCGTTGCCGGAATCAAGCGACACATTCGTGGGGCGATTGCAGTCAGCGGGCTATTACACCGCCGCGGCTGGCAAGTGGCACATGGGTGACGCTGTTCGCGATCACTTTGATCGAGTCTACGAGGCCTCGACGGCCGGTTTTGTGCTCCCCAGTGGAAAGGACGGCCAACCTGCGAAGATGATCGCGGCGCAGCCCAGTGGTTGCGAAGATTGGGAGCGAGCCTGTGAGGAACGTCCCAAGGATCAACCGTTTTTCCTGTGGTTGGCAGCGTTGGACCCGCACCGCGAATACAACGACGGTGCACTGGATCCACCTCACACGCATGACGACATCATCGTTCCGCCACACCTTCCAGACGTTCCTGATGTCCGCGAAGACCTGCGTCTTTACTATGACGAGATTGGGCGTCTCGATTCCTACGTCGGCAAGGTGATGCGAAAACTGGCCGAACAGGGCGTCGCTGACAACACGGTCGTTCTCTTCATCAGCGACAACGGCCGTCCGTTTCCTCGTGACAAGACATCGCTCTACGACGGTGGAATCCGAACCCCTTGGATCGTTCGCTATCCCGACCAAGTCCAGGCGGGCCAGACGACCCAGGCTTTGGTCAGCGCGGTCGACATCGGCGCCACTTTCTTGGATTTGGCTGGCGTGGAAGGCAGCGAAACATTCTCCCCTTCGAGTCAAAGCTTTGTTCCGGTTTTGAAGGACAGCACGCGATCGCATCGCGAATTCGCTTTCGCGGAAGATCACTGGCACGACTACGAGGACCATGCTCGCGCCGTGGCGACCCAGCAATACAAGTTGATTCGCAATGACTACGTCGACCTTCCTCCAACACCATCGGCGGACGCGGGACGAGGCCTGACTTGGCAAGCCATGCTGCGTCTGCATGAAGCCGGAAAGCTCACCGCCGCACAGGAAGCTTGTTTCAATTCCCCGCGGGCGAAGTGGGAACTCTACGACTTGCAACGTGATCCGGGCGAGTTGCACAATCGGTTTGACGACCCTGCCTATCAATCCGTTCGTCAGCGATTGCAGTCAGCACTCGTGGAGTGGACCAATCGAACCGGTGACTACCTGCCCAGTCGCCGTACACCAGATGAGTTCGACCGCGTGACGGGTGAGCCAGACCATTCCGTTCGGGTTCGTCCGCGTCCATCGAAGAACCAAATGTTCGGAACGAATGGGGCCTACTGAGCCACGCTGATCGACGAACGTTTGCCTCTCTCCAGCCACATCCCCCTGAAAATTTGATTCTCCAATGAAATCCATTCTTTCGGTCCTTTTGATCTGCGTTATCGGTGTCGTTGACGCTGCTTTTGCGAAGGCGGATGAACGACCCAATGTGCTTTGGATCACCATCGAAGATTGGTCCGCGGATTTGTCTTGTTATGGAACGAAAGGGATCCACACCCCGAACGTTGACAGGCTGGCCTCCGAAGGAATCCGGTACGAGCGTGCTTTCACGACTTCGCCGGTTTGTTCGACCTCGCGGTCCGCGATGATGACGGGGTTTCATCAGAACTACATTGGTGCCAACCAACACCGTGAATATGACAAGCAACCGTTGCCGCACGGTGTTCGGCCCATCCCGCATCTGTTTGCCGATGCGGGGTACTTCACCGCGTTGATGAGCTCCAAAACGGACTGCAATTTCGTTCCCAATCGGAAGGACGAGTTGTTCGAGGGCACCGATTGGAAACAAAGAGCTGACGGACAACCCTTCTTCGCTCGGATCACGTTTGGTGGCACTCACCGCCAGTGGAAACGCGACCCGCAACGGCCGATCGCGATCGAAGATGTCGAGTTGCCGCCTTACTACCCCGACACCCCCTTTGTCAGACGGGATTGGGCCAATGGACTGGAACAAATGCAATTGGTTGACCGCGAGGTCGGCGAGATACTGAAACGACTCAGCGAGGAAGGCCTCGCAGACAACACGATTGTGTTTTTCATCGGAGACCATGGTCGGTGTCATATTCGCGGCAAGCAGTTTCTATACGACGGTGGCATTCGCATTCCCATGATCATGCGTTGGCCTGGCAAGGTTTCCCCGGGTGAAGTCAGCGATGACTTGGTGATGTCAATCGACATCTGCGCGACGATTTTGGAAGCGGCTGGGATCGATGCCCCCGTGCCTCTGCATGGAAAGAATCTGTTGAGCGACGAAGTTCGGAATCGTCAGTATGTCTTTGCCGCCCGCGACAAAATGGATGAAACGCACGACGCCATGCGAGCGATCCGTTCCGCTGATTTCAAGCTGATTCAGAACGTGATGCCTGAGCGAGCCTACTGCCAATACAACCAGTACAAGGAAGGGGCTTACCCGGTGCTAGCTGAAATGAACGTCATGCACATGCGTGGCCAACTCACACCCGAACAAGCGGCTTTCTTCGCTCCGACGAAACCAGAGTTGGAACTGTACGATCTGCGAACGGATCCGCACGAGGTCCACAACGTCGCGGATGATCCCACGTACGCCAGTGTTCGCGATGAAATGCTTCAGGAACTCAACAAGTGGCGAAAACACGTGATTCTCGACCAGGGAGTCAGTGATGAATTTCGTGCCTTGGATGTCTTCCCTGAATCGCTTCCTTCGGGCTCGGTGGACGAATGGGCTCACGCCAATTCGGAGCGATACGATTATAAAAAATTCGGATGGCCAAGTTGGTATCCAACTCGAACGTTGGAGGAGTGGGAATCGGCTCGCAAGGCCTGGGAACCTTGGGTTTTTCGTGATGTGAATTCGAAGATGCAACGACCGGGCGTGACCATCCGTGAACGAGAGCGAAATCAGGCGAAACGGAAGTGACTCTCACGCGGCGCGAGTCATTTGTTGGCTCGCTCGTTCGATGAGTGACGCATTTCATACCCACATTCTCAGCCCTCCACGATTGATTGTTCATGAGCATTCCCACCGCCTCCAAGTCTCGTCGAGATCTTTTGAAGACCGCCGGAGTTGTCTCCATGGCAACGCTGACTCCGTGGGCCTTGCCGGTTCGGCAATCGCTTGCCAAGTCACCGAACGAACGCAAACGGTTTGCGTTGATCGGCGTCGGCGGAAACGGGACACGGACTTCGCCCGTTGGAAAAGAATTCGCGGACTTGGTCGCGCTGTGTGATGTCGACGAAGATCATCTGAAGCATGGCAACGAATTGCTATGTGATGGCAAAGCCGAATTGTTTCGTGACTACCGCGAAGTGCTTTCTCGCGATGACATCGACTTGGTTCAAATCTCAACGCCCGATCACTGGCACGCGAAAATTCTGATTGAGGCGATGTTGGCGGGCAAAGATGCGTACTGTGAAAAACCGCTGACGTTGACGATCGACGAAGGCAAGTTAGTCCGGAAGGTTCAACAGCAAACCGGACGTGTCGTTCAAGTCGGAACGCAGCAGCGCAGCAGTTTCGACAAGTTCAATCGTGCTCTGGCAATCATCGCGGAAGGTCGACTCGGCAAACTCAAACGCTTGGTTGTTGGAATCGATGCGGGGGGATGGAGCCCCGAGATTCCCGTGGCCGATGTGCCCAAAGGATTGGACTGGGACCGATGGCTGGGGCCCGGTCCTGAAATGGAATATCGCTATGCGAAGGACGCCAAACGAGCGGACAAGAACTACACCAATGGGCACACGCATTTCCGTTGGTGGTACGAACATTCCGGAGGCAAATTGACCGACTGGGGAGCACACCACGTTGACATCGCGATGCTGGGGATCGCCGCGGCGGGGCAGAACAACGACCCCGTTTCGGTCGACGGGACCGCGAAGCATGACGTGGATTTTCGCAACGGAGTGCCGCTGCAAAACAATCGCTACAACACCGCACGAGCGTTTGATCTTCGCGTCGCTTTCGCGGATGGCGATGTCGAGATGAACATTCGCCACGACGTCGACAACGGGATTTTGTTTGAAGGCGAACGAGGCCGGATCTTTGTCAATCGTGGCAAGCTAGTTGGCAAACCCGTTGAAGACTTGGAATCGAACCCGCTCGCCGAAGATGCGATTTCGAAGATTTATCGCGGGATGCCCATGGAAGGCAATGACCGCCCTGCACACTGGGCGAACTTCATGCATGCGATTGACAATCGAGTGCTGCCGATTTCCGACGTGCATTCACACATGAAGATGCTCAACGTGTGTCACTTGGCCGGCATCTGTTGTCGGTTGGGACGCAAAGTCGAGTGGGATCAAGCGACAGAGAGTGTCGTTGGCGATGAACAGGCCGCTGCGATGATGAAGCGACCCTATCGGTCTGGTTATGAAATCGACATGTGAGGCGTTCGCCTTGTCCACATGATTCCCCTCCCTGTGAAGTCGTCTCACTCATTTGTTTCACGTGTTCGATGTCAATGACAACTCGCCCCCAAGTGTCCGTCTGTCTCTTTGCTCTCTTTTTGCTGGTGCTTGGCCCTGTGTGCGGTGCAATGGCCGCGGACACGACCGCAAAAGCGAAGCCGAAGATTCATCCATATCCCGACGCAGTGGTCTGGACGACCACTGCGAAAGCGCAAGCCGAATTCGATGGATTTGAGTTTGTCGGCGAATTCGTTCGAGATGATCAAGCGATGCAGGTCACGCCGTCTGAGGGCCGGTTCTACGTTTCAGTGTTCCAAGGTGGATTTCCCGGAGCCGGTTGGAATGGCAAGCCTGTCATGCATGAGTGGTCGGATCGCGAAGGAATCGAGTCGCGTGTTGCGGGCTGGCAGAAGATTGATCGCAGTGCATCGGTTGTCGGAAAGAAGCCGCCGGCTGACGCGATCGTGTTGTTTGATGGCACGAACACAAACGCTTGGCAGAACGGCAAGATCGAGGATGGTGTGCTCAAAGCGGGAGCAAGAACCAAAGCAACGTTTCAGGATTTCCGACTGTACCTTGAATTTCAAATCCCGCTGAAACCCGAACCACCGATCAGTCACCCGCATCGCGGCAACAGTGGCGTTTTCGCGGTCGGGGCCTATGAAGTGCAGATCTCTGACAACTTTGGATTGGACCCCAGTCCCCTGGCATGGCAGGACATGGGCATGTTGAAACCTGTCAACACGTGGTGCGGCAGCATCTACGGTATTCGCGAAGCCGATGGGAATGTTTGCTTGCCACCGCTGGCTTGGCAGAGCATGGAAATCGACTTCACCGCGGCTCGATTCGAGGACGGAAAGAAGATCCAGTCCGCAGTGATCTCGGTGACCCAGAATGGTGTCCTGATTCACGACCGGGTGGAACTGCCCGAGGGAACGGGCGGCGGGCCAGCTGGTCCAAGACCCGAAGTGAGCGAAGGCCCGATCTACCTTCAGAACCATGGCAATCCCAACCGGTTTCGCAACATCTGGATCGTTCCAGGCTCGTCCACGGCACATCAGTGAATGAGGCGAAATCCCGTCCTTGTCATTCGTTTCCTTCCATTGACCTTCCTTCTCGTTTTCCAAACCCAAACTATGTTTCGACCCATCCTTTGCGTCGCGTTTGTGACGACTTCCTTGTTGACACATTCAACGCTCGTCGCCGACGAAGCATCCTCTGGATTGCCCGAAACCAAAGTTTTGTTTGAGGATGACTTCGAAGGTCGTTCGACGCTGGGCGAAGGCTATCGGACCGGGCGAGGAATGGAGGCCGGATGGAGCATCCGCGATGGTGTCTTGTTCGGCAAACAAATTCGGGACGACCATGGCTCCACCATGCGAAAGCAGATGGAGTTTGGCGATCTTTATGTGTCGTTTGACTTCCGGTTCAATGGCGGAAGCCGCTTCAACTTTGTGATCGACGACAACAATGACAAATCCGTGCACGCGGGTCACGTCGCGCGTGCATCGCTGTCACCCAAGCGGATTTCGATCAGCGATGACAAGCTGGGATCCATGAACTTAGAGGTTCGTCAAAAGCGCCAGCAGAAGTCACTGCCAGCGGAAGAACAAAAAGAATTGGACGCTCTGTTAGCTCGTACGCAAGCGTCAGCGGAGATCAGTGCCAAGCGAGGGGAATGGCACCAACTGGAATTGATCATTCGTGGGACTGTGATGACGGTTCATTTTGATGGCAACGAAGTGGTCTCTTTGGACTCGCCGGGATTCGCTCATCCAACGAAGACACAGTTTGGGATGACGGTGAACGGAACCAGCATCGATTTTGACAACCTGAAAGTCTTCGCGACGGAGTGAATCTGGTTTGTGTCCCGCACGTTCTCCGCTGCCCTGCCCTCCCCTGCTCAAACCCGAACTCATGCGAATCCACCACTCAATCAATCTCACACCGTTGTTGCTGTTTCTCGCGGCGATGTGTGCTACCAGCCTGCCAGCTGCCGAATCTCGGCCGAACTTTCTGTTCGTTCTCACGGATGATCAGTCCTACGGGATGATGGGCTGCGACGGAAACGAGTTGACTCGGACGCCGAACATCGACCAGTTGGCTCGCGAAGGCGTGTTCTTTGATCGAGCCTATGTGACCAGCGCGATTTGCACTCCGAGTCGGATTTCGATTTTTCTCAGTCAGTACGAACGCAAGCACGGCGTGAATTTCAATTCAGGAACCAGTGTCGCGCCGGAGGCTTGGGCGAAGTCCTATCCTGTGATCATGCGAGAGAACGGGTACTACACCGGCTATGTCGGAAAGAACCACGCGCCGATTGGGAAAGGCGGTTACAACAGCGGTTTGATGGAAGAGTCGTTTGACTACTTCTACGCTGGACACGGGCACATCCGTTTTTATCCCAAGGATGTCCATGAAATCTTCGAAGGAGCGGCGTACGACACCCAGGTGGAGATCGTGAACGAAGGTGCCCAGGATTTCATGTCCTACGAGCATCGCTTGGACGGCGCGGTGCGATTCCTGGACGAACGTCCGGCGGACAAGCCGTTTTGCTTGAGCATCTGTTTGAACCTGCCGCACAGTGCGGGAACGGGCACCATGCAACAGCGAGAAAGCGATGATGAGATCTACAAGTCGCTCTACCGTGACATCGAGATTCCTTTGCCGGAGCACTACGTTGCGAAGGACGAGATTGAGACGCCGCGTTTGCCAGCGGATGTGTTGCGAGCGAGCGAACGGCAGGCCAGCTACAACTTTGTCGACACGCCTGAGGCGTTGAAAGAACGCACGATTCGGCAAATGCAATCCCTGACCGGAATCGATCGTTTGATCGGGAACTTACGGACGAAGCTCGAGACCGAAGGCGTGGACGACAACACGATCATCATCTTCTGTTCCGACCACGGATTGTTCATGGGGCAACACGGTCTTGGTGGGAAAGCGTTGTGCTACGAGCAAACGACTCATGTGCCGCTGATCGTTTTCGATCCGGAACTGCCGACGGTGCTGAGAGGAGCTCGTTGCAACGAGTTGGTTCAGACGATCGACATCGCCGCGACGATGCTGGATTTGGCTGAGATTGAAAAACCCGAAACATTTCAAGGTCTATCGTTGCGGCCACTGTTGAGTGGCGACGGCGGCGCGATTCGGGATTATGTTTTCACCGAAAACTTGTGGGTGACCCATTTCGGCAACCCACGCATTGAGGCGGTGCAGGACAAGCGGTGGAAATACATCCGGTACTACCGCAACGATTGTGTTCCCGCCTCGGTCAAGATTCAGGTGGCCAAAGATCTGGGTATCAAGTCGTCCACCATGCTGTATGGCATTCACGACAATGAAATCGCGCTGTATCGGAATCATGCAGAAGCTTCCTTGCGTGGCGAAGAACCGATTCACGAAGAGTTGTTTGATTTGGAAAACGATCCCGACGAATTGAATAGTCTGATCGACGATCCTGCCGCGAAGACGCAGTTGGAAGAGCTTCGCGGCGTTTGGAAACAACAACTCACGGACGCTCGCGGCGAAGGGTTTCCTGCTGTGCTTCGCTACACCGTCGATAGTGAAGAAAACTACAAGTCGAAGTGATGGATTCCGTTGTTGATTCAATTCCCACTCATCCAGTCAGTGCTCTCATGTTGAAACGAAGTCGTCTTTTATTTTTGCTTTTGGCGGTCCTGCTCGGCCTTTCTGCGTCAGGTGTCTATGCACAAGAGCGTCCGAACATTGTTCTGATCGTGGCGGATGACCTGGGCTTCAGCGACGTTGGTTTCAATGGATGCAAAGAGATCCCCACGCCGCGTTTAGACGAACTGGCGGCATCTGGAGTGGTCTTCACCAACGGTTATGCGTCGCACCCGTACTGCAGTCCCAGCCGCGCTGGGTTGTTGACGGGCCGCCATCAGCAACGTTTTGGACACGAGTCCAATCCAGAACCGGAGACGCAGTGGCACGGGGAAGACACCCCGGGGATGCCACTGACGGAAAGAACTTTGGCGGATGCTCTGAAGGAGGCAGGTTACGTCACCGGTGCAATTGGCAAGTGGCACCTTGGTGATGCAAAGCCGTTCTGGCCCAATCGTCGTGGGTTTGATGAATGGTTTGGCTTCAGTGGAGGCGGATTCAGTTATTGGGGCGACTTGGGCAAAAAGGATCCTTCTCTGGGTGTGCACCGCGGGGACGAACCGGTGGACCCCAAAACGTTGACCCATTTGACCGACGACTTTTCAACCGAAGCGGTCAAGTTCATCCAGCGTCACGAGACCGAACCGTTCTTTTTGTATCTGGCTTACAACGCACCACATGCACCTGACCACGCGACGCGAGCGCACCTGCAGAAGACGGCACACATCGAATACGGAGGTCGGGCTGTTTACGGGGCGATGGTCGCGGGGATGGACGAAGGCATCGGTCGAGTCGTCGACCAAATTCGCGAATCGGGGTTGGACGAAGACACGTTGGTCATCTTCTACAGCGACAACGGTGGTCGTCGCGAGCATGCGGTGAATTTTCCATACCGAGGTCACAAGGGCATGCTGTTTGAAGGCGGCATACGCGTGCCGTTCTTGGTCTCCTGGCCGGGAACGGTTCGACGCGGTGTGAAAGAACACTCACCGATCACTGCGCTCGATTTGTTTCCCACCGCACTTGCAGCCGCGGGAATGGACCCGACTCGAAATGAAAAACTCGATGGCCAAAACCTGTTGCCTGCGTTGACCGATGCAGACAAACGTTTGCCGGAACGCTCTTTGTTCTGGCGATATTCGATGGGCAACGATTCGTATGGTTATGCGGTTCGCGATGGGAATTGGAAGCTGGTCGACAGTCGCTACAAAGAACGGAAATTGCTGTTCAATCTCGCGAATGATCCTTGGGAGCGGAACGATTTGGCGGATCAGCATCCCGAGCAGGTGGCTCGTTTGTCGGGAATGATCCAGGCCTGGGATGCCGACAACGTGGCGCCAAAGTGGAGCGACGCTCATGGTGCGAACGTCCGGAAAGAAGAAGACGCACGAAGCGAGGCCGTTGAGAAAGCCTCGCGGGGCGAGCGTTCTCGATAGGATCTTGACCTGAACTCGATGATCATGCCGGTGCCAGTGAAAGCGTTGTTCCTCGGCGAGGACTCCGAAGCAGGTCGGCAGGAGTCTTTCCGCATTTGGACTCTTTCGGAAAGCGTTGTTGCTCCCACGTACAACCGGGGCGAACGCCCAAACGGCTCACATGATTGTGCCCGATCATTCCTGCCGACCTGCTTGCATTTGGGGCGGAAGCATGGGGCGTGACACCGACCTCTGACTGAGTCATTGTTGAGCAATTGGCAACCTTTTTGTCCCAAGCGGTTGCGGCTCAAACAAGGATGTCGTGAAGCACGTTCCCGTGAACATCGGTGAGTCGAAAATCGCGACCACCGCTTCGGAAGGTCAACTGTTCGTGGTCGATGCCAAGCTGATGCAGAACAGTTGCCCAGAGGTCATAAAACGTGCACGGGTTTTCGACGGCATGGTATCCCAGTTCGTCCGTTGCGCCGTAGACGGTTCCGCCTTTCACGCCGCCTCCTGCCAACCACATGCTGAAGCCGAATGGATTGTGGTCACGGCCAGCGGATCCTTGCGAGAAGGGCGTTCTGCCGAATTCCCCGGTGAACACGACCAAGGTTTCATCGAGTAATCCGCGAGCGTCTAGGTCTTGGAGCAATCCGGCGATCGGACGATCGACTTCATGTGCCATGGCGCGATGTCCTGTTTCGAGGTTGCCGTGTTGATCCCAAGGATGCGAGGAGGCGGGCGCAACCGTCGCTGGTGAAAGGCACGACAGTTCGACAAAGCGGACGCCTTTTTCAACCAACTTGCGAGCCAGCAGGGCTTGTTTCCCATAGGCTGCGGTCATCGGGTCAGGATCATCGATGCCATACAGCTTGTGCGTCGCGGCAGTTTCATCGGAGAGGTCGCAGACCTCAGGAACAGAAGTCTGCATGCGAAACGCGGTCTCATAGTTCTTGATCGCGGCGTCGACCTGTTGGTTGCGTGATTGAGCTGCGAAGGATTGATCGATTTGGGCGACGAAGTCAAGCTGTCGCCGCTGCATGTCGGCTGCCTGAGCCGGTTGGATGTGAGGGATCGGCTCTTGGCGGTCGGATTGCAGGATGGATGCTTGGTGTTGGGCGGGCAAGTAACCGCTGCTGAACACGCCGGCCCCGCCCAGAGGCGGAAGGCCTCCGTCGCTTTGCAAGACTACGAAACCGGGCAGGTTTTCGTTGGCGGATCCAAGACCGTAACTGATCCAAGCACCTGCGCTGGGGTGACCTAGAAACGGGAATCCGGTGTGAGCAACATAGTTTCCTTGTGAATGTTCGTTCACTGTGGTTGTCGCGGAACGAACCACCGCCAAGTGATCGGCACACTTTCCGATTTCGGGGAACAGGTCGCTGACTTCCAGTCCGCTCTCGCCGTACCGATTGAACGCGAAGGGGCTGCCAAAGATGGAACCATTGTTGTTGAACTGAGTCTTTTCGACTTTGCCGGGCATCGCTTGGCCATGCCGTTTTTTCAGCTCCGGTTTGGGGTCAAAGGAATCCACATGCGAGACTCCACCCGACATGTAGCACAGGATGACCTTGGTCGCTTTCGGTTGGATCGAAAGGTTTGCCTGAGCCGCATGAAGGCGGTGTTGCAAACTCGACAGCGCCAGCATGCCAAACCCACTGCTGCAGGATTTCAACCAGTGACGACGAGAGGCGAGATAGTGCGGGGAAGGCTCAGCGGACATAGAGGAACTCCTTCATGTTGATCAGTGAATGCGTGAAATCGATCCAGTGCTGTTGCGGTTCCGGGAACGCAGGGCTCGTGTCTCGTTGCCGCTGAAGTTCCGCCTGTTGTGCTTCGAGCGTGAGCAGGCGATCTCGCGTTGCCGGGGACAGAGAGTCAACGATGGCCTGACGCGAAACGATGTGTGTCGCGTTTTGGGCCAGGGATTTGACTTGCTCGGATGACAGTTCCTGATCGTAAAGTCTCGCGGAAAACAGGCGTCCCTTCAGCATTCGACCTTTCGAGAGGCCGGTGCCGTGGCGCATGCCGAAGATCACGTGTGAGCGATCGGCTGGAAAAGATTGCACCGTCGTTTGATAAGCCTTTCCGTAGGCCTGACCATTGCGATAGCAAGTGATCTTTCCGTCGTTGCCATAGGTGATCACCAGATGGACCGGTTCAGTGTTGGCGACGTCTTCGGCGGTGCCCTGGAAACTCTGTGTCCGTTTGCTGTAGTCGCTTCCGCTCATCCAGCGTTGTGGTTCCCGTTCAGCGAACACGATGGCATCGAACAGCAGACCATCCGTCGTTTGCACCGAGATCACACCGCCACCGATTTGTTGGAGGTCATCCAATTGCACGACGACTTCCAGCGATTTGGCGGACAAGGTCACGGGCAAGGGATCCGAGGTCGCCCAGCCATTGCCATCGACAATCAATGCCCCATCCTGGATCGCTGCCGAGCCATGCAGTGTCAGGTCCTTCGCGGTGGAGTCGGAGTCGGATTCGGACAGTCGTTGAAAGTCCCACTCCTTCAAAGGACTTGGACGGGAAGACGAATCAGGAGCGGTCGTGGATGGTTGCTGCAAATCAGCGTCATGAATTTCGCTCTTCGCTGCGATCAAATGCTGGCGAGCGGGAAGAAGGATCGTATCGATCTCGCGAGTGGCCTCCGCAATTTCTTGGTCGAGCCGCGAGATTTTTTGGCGGAGATCGTTGTAGTTCACTTCGCTTTGATGCAAGAACTGCTCGGCCGCTGCGACTTGCGCCGGAGTCGGTTCTCGTCCGAAATGCTGTCGCCAACTGGCCCCGATTTTGGCGGGAGTGTCTGTCAGCGACGGATCCGCTAATAGGCTCTCAGCGGAAGACTTCGCCGTTCCCACCACAAACGGGCTGTTCAGCATCATCAAAGCTTGGGCCGGAACGTTGGTCACATCGCGACGCCCTTTGCAGGAAAAGGGAACCGGGGCATCGAAGCTGGCCAGGAACGGATCCATGTTGTTGCGGATCACACGGACGTAGACCGACCGGCGATCGCTGTTCCCCGCGACGGAACCTTGCGGCGGAGTCATCTGCAAACGCCCCGATACAAACAGCAATGAATCCCGAATGGCTTCGGCATCCAATCGAGTGGTTGTTCGGTAGGAGAGCAACCGATTTTTGGGGTCAAGCTGCTCAGCCGTTTCGGTTGGCTGGGACTGCTGTCTCCATGTCATGGAGGTCACCATTTGGCGGATCATCGTTTTGAGTGACCAACCGTTTTGGCGGAACTGAGTGGCGAGGTAGTCCAACAGTTCAGGATGCGTTGGTTGATCTCCCAGACGACCGAAGTTGTCCGTCGTTGCCACGATGCCGCGGCCAAACAGATGGTGCCACAGTCGGTTGACAAGCACGCGAGTTGTGAGCGGATTTTCATCCGCGATCAGGTCTTCCGCGAATTGGCTGCGGCCGCTGAGTTGCGTTTGATAGGGGGACGGATCAAACGCTTCCAGGAATCGTCTGGGAATGGGAGCACCCGGCTGTTTGTGATCGCCGCGAAGATACAAGGCTTGGTCCTGCCCCTTCCACTCAGCAACCGTTGGGATCCGCGTCGCGACAGGAATTTCGGCTTCCAATTGACGGTAGCGTTCGATCAGCGGTTTGGCCTTGGGAAGCTGATCCAGCGCGTTGGGCAGCAGGTTGTGTTGCAAACACGCGTCCAATAGCAACGCTTGGGAATCGCTGAGCGTTTCGCTTTGCCAGGCTTCGATCGCTTGCTCGATGACGTCTCGGTAGAGCGTGGCGAGGTCCTCCATCGACTGGAGCTGGCGGGTTCGAGCCGCTTGAAAAACAGGTGACTGAGATTCCTGGTAGTCTGCCGGTGGACTTTGCCCCGGTGAGGTGACAATCGCTTGACGAATCCCAAACCAAGATCGGTCGCTGTTCTTGACCAGCAAGGGAGCGTCACGGGCGGTGGCCAATTCAATGTGTGCGTCATCGCCTTGCCAGTAACTGAGATTGAACTCCTGCCAATGCCATTGTTTCGCCTTGGGACCCGCCAGATTGTTGACTGGGTAAACGGTTCCATTGCGAGGATAGTTTTGGACCACATAGCGATTGGATGCCTGGCCATCGCCCGCGATTTGCAACCATAGACGCTGTTCCTCGCCCACGCGGAAGTCGGTGGATGTCAGCACACCGGGAAGCTTGTCGCTGAGAAGGTGTGAGAAGAGACCCGCAGGATAGATCGCTCGAAGGGCTGCGTTGGGATCGTTGACCGAGACTGAAAACTCGCCTGCCGGTGTGGGGGTCGGTTGACGATCGGCGCTCGCGCGATCGACAAGTCCATCGCCATAGGCAAACCATTCGTTGGCCGGTTGTTCGTTTGCCAAGTTCCAATTGTGAGGGAAGCTTTGTTCAGCAAATCGACGCTGTTCTTCTAGCAATGCGTCGTGCTCCTGAACCCGGCGTTGCCACGCGTCCTCGAATGACGAACCCGCTTTGATTTCCCTCTGCAGGGAAGTCCACAGCGCAACCAAAGCACCGGGACCTTCTGTCTGCGTCGGATTCGCGATCGAGTCCTGCAGTCGAGCGACGAGTTGGTCAGCGGCGGGCCGCCAGTCAGCAGTGATCGCGTCGCGAATCGAAGGTTTCAGGTTGGCGAGTGAGTCACGGTGAATGTTCAATCGTTGAGGCAGATCGATGGCAGCCCGGGCAGGCCGCGTGGATCCAACGATTCCCGCAAGGGCGTAGTAGTCGGCTTGGCTGACCGCATCGAATTTGTGGTTGTGGCAGCGTGCGCACGAAACCGTCAGCCCGAACACCGCTTTGCTGACGACATCGATCGCGTCGTCCGTGAATCGCACCCGCTCGTCCAAGGCATCGGTGGGCGCGAATCCATGAAAAACCATCCGCCAGTGGGCCGTTCCGATGATCGACTCATTGATCCCGAGTTCGGGATTGATTCTCGGTTGCGCGAGTTGGTCCCCGGCGATGTGTTCTCGGATCAGTTGGTCGTAGGGCACGTCAGCATTGATCGCGCGGATCAAGTAGTCGCGGTACAGATCCGCTCCAACGATAGGCGGATCGCCTTCGCTTCCATGTGACTGAGCGTATCGAAACCAGTCCATCCAGTGGCGAGCCCAACGTTCGCCAAAATGGGGAGAGTCGAGCAGTCGATCGACAAGTTGTTCGTATGCGTTGGGGGTATCATCGTTCACGAAGGCATCGATTTGGGCCGGAGTCGGCGGCAATCCAATCAACGCGAAATGCAGCCTCCGGATCAGTGTCACCCGGTCAGCTTGCGGGGAAGGACTCAAACCGGTGGCGTGCATCTTGCGATACACAAATTGGTCGATCGGTTGGTTGGACCAACCTTGCTCTAGATCAGGAATGGGAACCTCGCGGATGGGTTGGAAACTCCACCACTTGGCTCGCTTGTTTCGAATGGCGTCCCAAGACGTGGACTTGGCCAGCGCTTCTGGGGATGGCGGAGCGTCTCGTGGATCCGGTGCTCCCATGGTGATCCATTGTTCGAAGTCAGCGAGAATCGCAGGGCTCAACTTCTCGCCCCCTTCGGGCATTTCGAGTCCTTCGATTTCATGTCGCATCACTTGCAGCAAGAGACTGTTGCTGGGGGACTCCGCGATTGCTTTTCCTGACTGACCGCCAGTTCGCAGCGGTTCGTTCCAGTCCAAGGCAAACTCACCTTCCTGAGCCGAATCGCTGTTGTGACATTCATAGCAGTGTTCCACCAACACCGGTCGGATCTTTGATTCGAAAAACTCCACTTGAGCGTCCGAAAGTCCTTCGTCGGCATGGGCTGCCACGACGCTCGCGGCGATCAAGAAGCTCAATGCATACCAGCGGAGTGAATTCATTTGAATTGCCTGGAGGAGGGACACCGCGAAGGGGCCGACGCCGCTGTTGGGTGTCGCTGACTCCGCGATGAAGGCAACGAGGCGTCGTCACGACCTCGCGGGTGCTGTGGGGGCACATGGGTGGGAGGCATTGGGTTTCAATGGCCTTGGAGGAGGGATTGTACCCCGTGGGTCGGCGGTAAGCCACCAAACGGATTGCCAGGCAACTCAGTCTTGCAATTGAGGGCAGATGGAAGGGAGTTCACCCGACTTGGTGGTGGATTGGTTGACGATCGACAATCGTTCCGTGAAGTGGAACGGGACCAGCGTTGTCTTCGCCGGTTAAACAGAAGTCATTGGGCACTGGAGCTGTTTTGGCGAACGTCACTGTTCCCACATGCAACCGGAGCGATTGCCCAAACAGATCACATGGTTCTTCCCGATCATTCCTGTCCACCTGCTTCGACCTGCCGGCAAAGTTCGATGGCAAATTGTTTTGCGGTCGCGATATCGGATGCGCTGAAGTCGGCCGCAATCATCTCCGCCAACTGGTGGACCAATTGATCGGGGCGTTTGAAGTCGTCACCGTTGACACGATGGCAATTTGCCTCTTGCTGAAGGTGCCCCATGGCGGAAATCGCTCGACGATGGTGAACGGCATCCAGCCCGACCGGTGGTCTCGGGTTTTCAACGTGGACCACGATGAAGATCGCTTGCGGCCAGGCGGATCGAATCTCGCGATGCATCAAAGCGAGTTTCGGTTGTGTCGCACCAATTGGCATCTTTGGATTGGCTGACTTCAAACGCCGGTCAGCCCACATTTTCAAGTGGCAAATACGGAACGCTTCATCAGCGACAAGATGCTGAACCGGATCAACGACCAAGTGGTTGCAAACGGTATCGAGCCCCGGCGCACAATAGGAATCCAGTGCTTGGTCGATTGATCCCGGTGGCGGTGCGTTTCCGAAAGAGATGCCCATGCGATGCAGGATGGCCGCGACGATCAGTCGGTGCTTCCGGTCCATTCCAACCACCACCACGACGGGACGATCGATCTGCAGGTCGTAGAACGATCGCGCATCGGGAAAGAAGTTGGCTTCGACGTGCTTTCGTTTGATGTTGCTGTAGCCCGCTTCCTGACCGATGAGCCAGCGATCGGGACAATACAGCCCCGCGTCAAGCGTTGCGTGCATCTCACCGAAACGATGGTCAATGTGGTGTTTCTCGCCCCATGAGTCTCGGTCATGCAAATGAGCGACCACCCTTTGCATGGCGGTGGCACCGCGTAACGCATACGCGTGGCTCCGATGCACATTGAACGGCCTGTAGACATGCTCGGTGATTGGGATCGGTAGACCTCGCTCTCTTTGGATGTGTTGCCCGCCCAGGTAAACCCACTGCCAATCACTCGGAAGTTCCATCGCGAACCGTTGGAAGAGTCCACTGAATTCGGGATGGCAAAACGCGTCGTCTTCCATCACGAGCAATGATTGGACTTGATCGTTGATGGCTTGCTCGATCACGAACTGATGGGAGCGAAAACAACCCCAGGCGGCATCCCCCGCAACCCACCAGGGTGGAGCAGGGATTCGTGAGCCATCCCATGCCGAGAACCGCATTGGTTTGGGAAACGGCCAGTCGGCCGGCAAAGCTTGATAGAAACGGTGCAGTCGCTTGGAGTCGCGATCGAGATTGATCACGACAGCACGCTCGATTTCCATCGTCATCTACTCGCCCTCGTTCGCTTTCGGAAACCATGGATTCAATCGTGATGGACGCGGGTGAGCACTGAATCACTGCTCGATGATCGATTTTATCGCGATTCCATTGCGTGTGGGGACCGAGGGGGGGAGATCGACTGACGCCGCCGGAACGGGGTGAGCTTGCTTGGTAGGCCGACGCGCCGCCCACGGATGGGATGTGAATTGCTCGCTGAGGAGTCGGGGACCCTTCTTTCAGTCGCGACACATCGTTTCGATGGCAATGGTCGCGTCGCGTTCGCCAGGAATCCAATTTCCGATCGGCGTCAATGGCTGAACGATTCAAGCGTTTCGCCTCATCCGTTTGATGAGTCTGGACCAGGAACTGACCAATGTTTTGGCGAACGCGCCTGATCGCTTGGATGATCCAAAAATCCCGTGCATCTTCCTCGAGAGAATGGTTTTACTTCGACGTCTTGCTTGTCCGCTCGGACAGAACTTGATTCATCCAATCCCAAGCTGCGGAGCGGTACCGGTTGGGGCGATTCAGCCAGCGATCGTTGTGTCCAGCCTTGGCGAATTCATTCGGGAATGGGCCAAGTGCTTCGGTCGTGTTGACTGACAGGTAGGTGAAGTTTTGTGCGTTCGGGAGGACGTCACGGACAAATTCCTGGGTGGCATACGAACCATTTTGGCAAACCAGATACGGACGATCCCTCACGCGTTTGAGTCGCTGGCTTGCTTCGGATTGATAGTTTGCGAGGGGACTGCCCCAATCGGTCCCTTTCCACGCACGCACACCGTCAAAGTGGTCATGGGTAACAAACGCCGTCCAAAAATTCGCGATTTCATCGTCATGCAATCCGATGTAGTTCACCGCGATCGCACCACGGGAAAAACCGCAGAGGAACACTTGGTCAGGATCCGCTGAAAATTGACGCATGATCCGAGGAACGTTGATCTTCGCATATTCAACCGTCGCCTCCTCGTCGCCCCACCAGGTGATCTGATTGCGTTGACGATCGTGACGGATGAATGGCAGCGTCACCCAAATGAATTGACCGGCGGACAGCCCAAACCCCAACCCCGCATCGGCCACTTCGCCGGTTGATCCCGATGCCGGATAGTGATTGCCGGTGTATTCGAAAATGATCGGCAATGATTCGCCGTCGGCGGTCCATTCGTTTGGAAGGTAGATCGAGTGATGGACGTCCGTTCCAGCGTATTCAATTGGCGTGACGGAAACCCGTTTCCCCGGTTGAGGATCACCGTTTGTGAGCGTCGGAGTTCGCAGAATCCGATTCGAATCGATCGGCAGTGGCGACTCAGCCGTTGTCGATGTCGCGAGTCGAAGCAATAGCAAGCAGCAGGCGAACAGTCGAAGGCTCATCGGGAAGCAGTCTTGGACGTGACAGGGAACCGGGCGAGAAAACGAGTCCCTGTAGTTTAGCCGCCCTTCGTCAGTTGAACGCAATTCACTCGGCCGTCGGTCAAAACCTGCTCGGTGAATAGGGAGCTGGGTTCAAGTGTGGTTCTTGTCCGGTGATCATCTCGGCAATCAAGCGACCCGTTGCCGGCGCCAGACTGAGCCCCAGCATGTTGTGTCCCGTTGCCAGCAAACCATTTTTGAGTTCTGGAAGCGAACCAATGATCGGCAAACTGTCCCAGGTCATCGGTCGCCAACCAAACCACTGCGATTGAGCCGGTCCATCAACGGAGGCGACCAAGTAGGGGCGTGCCGAATCGCGAAGTTGCTGGATTCGGTGCTCGGGAATCGTCGTGTCGTAGCCAGCGAATTCCATCATTGACCCAAGGCGGAGCCCTTCGTCGAATGGCGAAACACCGACTTTGTGTTCGGGGAACAAAATGGCATGATTGGGCGAGTGATCGGGCTTCGAAAGCGTGACCGAGTAGCCCTTCCCTGGTTGGACCGGGACGGAGCATTGCAGCTCCGTTTCCCACTTGGTGCTCCACGCTCCCATCGCGAAAACGAAGTGGTTGCTGTTGAAGTCGCCTTGGTTGGTTTCGATGGCAACGATCTGGCCGGCTTCTTTTCGGATTGATTTCAACTCGCAGTTTTCGACGAACCGAACGTCGCGTTCCTTCAGGTTCGCTGCCCACTGAGAGTTCAATTTATCGGGACGAACCGAGGTGTCGTGGGGATACAAGAACGCACCCGCCAATCCTTCTTTCAAGCCGGAATCAAATTTAGGCAGGTTGTTTCCGTCGATGCGAGTCGCTGGGATGCCGAACTCTTCGGACACCAGACGATCGGTTTTCGCAAACGATTCCATGCCGCGTTCGGATTGCAGAACGTACAGCAGGCCCTGTTCCTTCCATTCGCAATCCAGCTTCAGCCGATCCATCAGCAAGTGGTATTCGCTCATCGAGGCATCCAGGATTGCCTGCAGCGGTTTGCCCGCCGCCAGCATCTGCTGGTGCGTGCAGCGTTTGGCGAATTGGAGCATCCATTTCCACAACGCCGGATTGATTTGGGGTTTGACTCGAAACGGAGATCGTGGGTTGAACACCGATCGCAAGGCGACGGAGAAGGCCCCCGGTTCCGTCAGCGGCAGCGCATGGCTGGGGCAGATGTACCCGCAGTTTGCAAACGAGCATTCGCCCGCGATGGAGCCGCGATCGATGACGGTGACATCGAGCCCCGCCTCCGCTAAATAGTGAGCGCACGCGATTCCGACAACACCCGCCCCAACGAGGGTGACGGATTCGGGCGATGAGTTGACGTTCATGATCGAGTTCTCATGAACAGGTGTAGGATTTACCCGACCAGTTCTTCCACCAAGTTTGGAAGAGTGCCAGTTGCTTCTCCGCAAATCGGGCTTGGCTGGGGGCAAGCGAGTCTGATGCGTTCAGTTGGAATTCGTAGTCCGCGTCGCCCAACAGGAACAACAGGTACTTGTAGTAAAGAACCAAGTCAGGGCCTTCGTCGAACGTCGAGAGGACAGTCAGTGCGTTTGACAACTCACGGGCGTATTGATCGGCCTCGCAATCGCCTTTCGCGGCTGCTTCGCACAATTCAACGTACTTCAGGACCTCAACAGGAAGGCAGTTGCCAATGCCTGTGATCGCACCGGTGGCACCGCACTTCACGAACCCGTGATAGACCTGGGTGTCGACTCCCGCCATCAACAACACATCGTCACTCGTGTGAGTGATGTGTTCGCCCGCGTAGGACAATGATGCGGCACCGCCGAACTCTTTGAATCCGACCAAGTTCGGGAAGTCAGCTCGCAAGTCGAAGAACAGGTCCGCTTTGGTTTCGAAACCGTAGTAGGGGCTGTTGTAAATCACTGCGGGAGTATTCGGCGCCGCGGACAGAATTGCAGCGAAGTGATTTCGTTGGGCGGCTGGCGAGGTGGCTCGCGAAAGCACACGCGGAATCACCATCAAACCTGCCGCACCGACTTCCGCCGCATGGCTGGCATGAGCCGCAGCCAACGACGTGTTTTGGGCGCCGGTTCCGACCACCACGGGAACACCCGCCTCGGTCAGTTCGCGAACACCTTGTTGGCGTTGTTCATCCGTCAGCAGTGGCCAATCGCCCATCGACCCGCAATACACAACGCCCCTCATCCCCGCGGACATCATTTCCTTGCCTTTGCGAACCAGCCCGGCAAAGTTAATCTTGCGATCGGCGTCACAGGGTGTCATCAGGGCGGGAATGCAACCCTGAAAGATAGAAGCGTCGATGGCGGGTTGGCTGGTGCTCATGGCAAGGTGACTCTGCAATCGCAATGGGAAGGTGGAAGTTCGGTCACAGGATAAATGTTGGCGGCGTGGTTGTCTTGTCCGAGGCTCGACAAGCAACTTGAAAATGCGCACAATTGAATCATGTCGTCCAACCCCTTGCCTGACCAGCTGTTCGAACTGCTCGCTGAACCCTTCACGGCGGAGCGTTTGTTTGATGGTTTGCACGACACGGTGTACTTCATCAAGAACGCTGACGGGCATTACGTCGTCGTCAACGAGACACTGGTGCAGCGTTGCGGTTTGAAGCAAAAGTCACAGTTGATCGGTCGCACTTCCGAGCAGATCTTGCGGGCACCGTTCGGGGCCAACTTCACGGCGCAAGACAAAGCCGTCTTGCAATCCGGCAAACCACTCGAAGCCCAATTGGAATTGCACCTGTATGCGTCACGAGACGTGGGGTGGTGCCTGACGAACAAGTATCCGTTGCGTGGACGCGATGGGGACTCGGTCGGGGTGGTCGGAATCTCTCGCGATCTGGGCCGGCCGAACAAATCCAGCGACGACTATCAAAGCGTTGCCAAAGCGTTGGCGCACGCGGAACGCAATCGCGACAAACCGACCAGTGTCACTGAGATGGCCGAAGTCGCCAACCTTTCACGCTTCCAATTGGACCGTCGGATGCGAATCGCGTTTGGCCTCAATACCGGCCAGTGGTTGCTGAAGCAACGCATCGATTTCGCATGTCATCATCTCGAGACCACTCAGCAACCGATCGTGCAAATCGCACAAGAAGCTGGCTACGCCGATCAAAGCGCCTTCACTCGGCAATTTCGACGGGCGACGGGTCTCTCACCCAGCCAGTATCGCAAAGCCAAGCAAGACAACGAACTCTGATGGCTTGCCCGCCGATGGGCGGGGGCAAAAGCGATGCATCGGTTGGTGGCAACCTCTACAATGAGACGGAGGGCCAACGGCAATCAGGCGGGCCAACGGATTTCAAGCCTCGAAAGGAACGGTTGTGATGAACCCAGCAAAACGAAATGAGATGACGCGTGTGAATGTTCCAGTGCGACGTCGCCAGTTCATGGAGGTTCTCGGTGGTGCGTCCGCTGCTCTGGCGTTGAGCGACGTGGCGATGATGCATGGCTTGCCGCGGGTCAGCGCGGCGGAAGCCAAACTGGATCACAACACGGTTCGGTTCAGCGATGACATCGAGCCTCTGGTGCGGTTGCTCGAGGACACTCCCCGCGAACGCGTCGTCCAAGCGTTCGCGGACAAGATCCGCAGTGGGACCGGCTACCGCGAGGTGCTGACGGCGTTGTTGTTGGCAGGGATCCGAAACGTTCAGCCTCGACCTTCTGTTGGGCACAAGTTCCACGCCGTGTTGGTCGTCAACTCGGCGCACTTGGCCAGTCTCGGTTCCCCGGATGAAGATCGCTGGTTGCCAATCTTCTGGGCGTTGGATTACTTCAAGTCCGCGCAGTCCAGGGATGTCAACGAGGGCGACTGGACGATGTCGGCCGTCAACGAATCCGCCGTGCCGCCGCCACATCAGGCCAAGCGTGCCTTCGAAGAAGCGATGCGGAACTGGGATGTGGAAGCTGCCGACGCCGCGATCACGGGCTACGTTCGATCCGCGGGGGCCAATGAAGTCTTCGAGTCGATGGCCTACTTTGGATGTCGTGACTTCCGCAGCATCGGGCACAAAGCGATCTACGTCGCCAATGGTTTTCGGACGTTGCAGTGCATTGGGTGGCGGTATGCCGAACCGGTGCTCCGATCGCTGACCTACGCCTTGCTCAATCACTCCGGCGAACCCAACCCATCGACGAGTGACTTGGCCGCGGATCGTGCGGTTCGAGTGACGGAACAACTGGTCCTCGAAATGGATCCACGGTGGAATGAGGGAAAGGTGGATCATCAAGCTGCGATCGAGCACCTGCAAACGCTTCGCCAAGCGACACCCGAGGATGCGGTGCGAGAAACGGCGAAGCTGATTCGATCCGGTGTGCATCCTCAATCGATCAGCGACGCGTTGTTCTTGTCGGCAGGCGAAATGGTGATGCAACAACCCGCGATTGTGGCGTTGCACTCGGCCACATCAACCAATGCGTTGCAGTACGCCTACCGAACCGCCGCCAAGGATCAAAACCGAATGCGATTGCTGCTCCAGAACGCGGCGTTCATCCCGCATTTTCGGCAAGCGATGGATTCTCGGGGCAAGGTGAGTGATTCACAGATCAACGAACTCTCGGCGGATTCATCCAGCGACGATGCCGTGAGCGTCGACCAGATCTTTGACTCGGTCGGTCAAGATCGTTCGCGTGCCTCCGCGGCGACTTACCAGTACCTCGAATCGGACGGCAAGGCGGAGGATCTGATCCATGCTGCCCGGCAGTTGACGTTCCTGAAAGGCAACGACTCGCACGATTACAAATACAGTTCCGCAGCGCTCGAAGACTACTACGCGATTTCGCCGGAACTGCGCAACCGCTACTTCGCCGCAGCGACGTATTTGCTACCTGGGAAAAACGACCGAAACAATTCGCTGGTCACGCGTGTCCGAGAAGCGTTGGCGTGAGGCGGTTGTTTGCGAGTGGCTTTGGGTTGGTGTCAGCCAATTCTCGATTCATCATTCACGACGGTTCCCGCACACAACCGGCGCCAATGCCCAAACGGCTCACATGATTCTTCCCCATCCTTCATGCCTACCTGCTTAGGGGATGGCGACGGCATCAGGTACGGTTTCCAGCGAATGGTAGGCGTGTTGTATCTGCGTTTCTTGAACACGAACGATCCGTAGACCGGAAGGATCCTTTCCCAGCGGTCGGCCGACGGGACCGGTGGTGATCATTTCCATCTCGCCGGCTTGCCCGTACGCGTTGCGGTGGTAGTGTCCGGCGAAGATGGCTCGCACGTTGGCGGCTTTCAATTGCGCAAGCAACGGCGTGCGTCGCACCAAGGGAATGTTGAAGTACTGGTCTGGCTCGTCTTCTTGTTCCAAGAACAGCGGATGATGCAGGAACACGAAAATGTGTTTGGCTTCCTTCACTCTCGGGTGCTGGAGTTGCTGCCCCAACCAGCTCTGCTGTTGTTGCAGTCGCTCGGGAGCTCCGCTGGGATCTTTTAGCAGGCTTGAATTGAGCACGACGTTGAAAACGCCACCGACCCAAAATGAAAAGTAGTCGTCGCCAAAATGCTGGTTGTAGCGAGCAATGGACTCTGCCGTGGGACGATTTCCGATGTCATGGTTTCCGCAGACGCAAACCAGTGGGATCTCGGGATCGATCTTCGAAAAATCTTGCTGGTACTGGCTGACCTGAGCCTCGTAGCGGGCTTGGTCGGGGGTGGCATTGGTGAGGTCGCCGCAAACGATCACGAATCTCGGCTGAAGGCGATTGATGTGTTCGACCGCTTGGTCAACGAGCACCTTTTCTTTGTCCAGCCCTTTGTTGCCGGTGAACATGCCGTACTGAGGATCGGCAAGCTGCATGAAAAAGAAGGGCTTGTCCCACGTTTGTTCGGTTTGCGGGTCAAACGCTTTGAAAGTCCGCTCGCTGGCCTGTTGAAAACGATTCGTATCGATTTCTGCTGGTTCATCTGCCGACAGAAACGGCGTTCCAAGCAAACAGAAGATGATCGGAAAGATTTTGGTGGATTGATTCATCAGACTTCTGATGGTGAAGGGAATGCTATGACGGAAGACCATTCTGATCTGCTCGCACCAGGTGGCTTTCGAGGTCGGCGCTGGGCGACGAAGAATTTTGGTCTTTGGCTTCTCTCTCAACCTGTACAAAAGAGGCCACGAACGAGACGAAGAGGAGCATGAAGCAAATGTCGGACGGAAAATCGCGGAGCAGCCTCCTGTCCTCATCGACGTGCAGAACGTGTGCTTGTAGCAAAGAATACAGGTAGAACAAACCGATCAAGAGAATCGCCTTGGTGGCCGTTCGGAACAGCAGCTTGATCAAGTATTGCATGATTCGTATTTCGGAATGTTTTGTGCCGTCCGGTAGGGCCATGGAGTTGTGCAGATTACCAGTTCACTTGTCATGGGACCACTTGGCTACCGTCCGTCTCCACGACCAACGTAACCTGCCCACCTGCTCAAGCATCCCGGATCCGCTCTAATGCGTGTCTGGTATCGGATCAAAATCGTGGCTTGGAAAGCAGGAGCGTTGACACATGGCGACGGAAACCAAGACGGCAGGCAAACGAAAGACGAAGACGGAGCGTCGCCCGAATGTTTTTCACCAGCGATTGGGGACGTTGACGTATCACCAAGCGGTCAATCTGTTGGGAGAGGAAGGCTCGCAGTTGATTCGAACTGGCGGGCAAAACTTTGAGATCCAATCCGACCGAGACGTTTATCTTGGTGGAGATTTGTTTCGAGTTCGAGTCGAAGATGCCCAGTTCGAGGGGGGCTTTGCGATCGCGACGATCACGCTGAATTCGGACCGCAAGAAACAGCTCCAATTGAATTGCGATCAATGCGAGGTTCCTTGCGAACACCTGGGGGCCGCGCTGGATTATTTGCTCGATGCGAAATCAGTTTTGGGGTTGGCGATGCCGCCGGATGAATCCGTGCCGCTCGAGAATTTGACCGCCAAGGAACTTCGAGAGCGAGCGATCGCGGAGCGAACCAAGCGTGCCCAAGAAGAACGCATGCGAGTTCGATCGATGAAGACGGAAACGCCCTGGACGGATTATGTTGTCACCAGTGAACGTTCCGGACGCACTTACCGAGTTGCGATGCGTGGATTTGACGATGGCGAATCGTATTGCACTTGCCCCGACTTTCGCACGAATCGGCTGGGGACGTGCAAGCACATTTTGCATGTCCAGAAGAAACTCAAGAATCGTTTTTCCGCTGCGAAGCTTCGTCAGCCCTACCAACGCAAACAGATTTCTCTGGCCGTCCATTATGGATCGTTCGACGGCGGCACCCCGAAAGGGTTGATGTTTCATGTGCCCGCCAAGGTGGACGAATCCGTCGTCGAAATTATCGGCGACGGGGCAACGAAACCGATGCTCGCGGCCGACCTGGTGATGAACCGCTTGAACGCGATCGAAACGGCTGGGCATGACGTCAAAATCTACCCGGATGCGGAAGCGTTTCTGCAACGCGAATTGATGCAGAAACACATTCGGCATGAATGCGACCGGATTCGTGCATCCATCAGTGATCACCCGCTGCGAACGAAGTTGCTGAACGCTGAGTTGTTGCCGTATCAGCTTGATGGGATCGCGTTCGCCGCTGGAGCGGGACGAGCGATTCTTGCCGATGACATGGGATTGGGCAAAACGATCCAAGGCATTGGCGTCGCGGAATTGCTCGCCAACCTTTCCGATATTTCTCGCGTGCTGGTCGTTTGCCCGGCTTCGCTGAAAAGCCAATGGAGAGACGAAATCACTCGGTTCAGCGGACGTTCTTCGCAGATCATTCTGGGGAAGGGCGACGAACGGATCGAGCAATACCAAGGGGATGCGTTCTTCACGATCTGCAACTACGAACAAGTCCTGCGCGATCTGACGGCCGTCGAAAACGTGCCCTGGGATTTGATCATTCTGGATGAAGGCCAACGGATCAAGAATTGGGAATCCAAAACGAGCAACGTGATTAGGCAATTGGAGAGTCCGTTTCGGTTGGTTTTGTCCGGCACGCCACTTGAGAATCGTCTGGGTGAGTTGTTCACGGTCACGCGTTTCATCGACGATGATTTGCTGGGGCCTGCGTATCAATTTTTCAACCAGCATCATGTGGTGGATGATCGAGGCAAAACGCTTGGTTATCGACAACTCGATGTGCTGCGTGAAAAGATGCGGCCCGTGTTGCTTCGCCGGACACGTGCGGAGGTGGCCAAGCAACTTCCCGATCGGACCGACGAGATCATTCGTTGTGAAGCGACCGCGGAACAGAAGGAAGCTCACGATGCGAACATGAAAATCGTCGCTCAAATTGCGGCGAAGAAGTTCATGACCGAAATGGATCGGTTGCGAATGCAGAAGTGCTTGTTGATGGCACGGATGGCTTGCGACAGCACCTACCTGCTGGATCAAGAGGCGGATGAATACAGCAGCAAACTGGATCGATTGGCGGAATTGCTGGAGGGGTTGATTGCGGACCCGACTCGCAAGATCGTGTTGTTCAGTGAATGGCGACGAATGCTCAACCGCATCGAGAACCGTCTCGACGAGATCGGGTGCGACTACGTTCGGCTGGACGGCCAAGTGCCTCAAAAGAAGCGAGCTGCACTGGTTTCACGGTTCCAGAATGATCCGGACTGCCGGGTGATCAACATGACCAACGCTGGTTCCACGGGGCTGAACCTGCAGGCCGCCAACACCGTGATCAACGTGGATTTGCCATGGAATCCTGCGGTCCTGGAACAACGCATTGCTCGCGCCTATCGGATGGGGCAGGAGAACCCCGTTCATGTTTACAAGTTGGTCACGACCAGTGAGCCGACACCGACGATCGAAGAAGGTTTGCTGACAACACTGGCGTCCAAGCAGGATCTTGCGGATGCGTCGCTTAACTTTGACAGTGACGCGTCCGAAGTGTCCATGCAAAGCGGGATGGAGGATCTCAAGCGGCGGTTGGAAGTCATTTTGCCTCCGCCGATTGCGGCGCCGGTCGACGAAAGTCAGCAGCGACGAGTCGAGGCCGAAGCGGAGAAGCTCGCAGCCGAGCGAACCGAAAAGGTTTCGGTTGCGAGCGGGCAGTTGGTGACCGCCGCGCTTTCGTTGGCGGGCGAGTTGATGGGAAGCGGGGCGTCACCGTCCAGCGAGACCGTCGACAAGTTGACCGAGCGATTGACACAGTGTGTGGATCGTGACGAATCCGGCCGGCCTCAGTTGCGGATCAGCTTGGAGAACGATGAGTCATTGCGTTCCTTGGCGACAACGCTTGCCAAGCTGCTCGGATGAGCCCGGGACGAGGTGGACGGTTGATTCATTGGAACGTCCCGCGGAGTTGGGGCGATGATTTTGGAAACCCGAAGCGTCAGCGAGGCCCACACGGCATTCCCAACGCCGGCCCCGTCCGGGGCGTCCCGTTGTTGTTCGCGATTGGTCTCGGGGCTTCCGCCCCGAGCTACGGAAGTCGGCCCCATCCGGGGCGAGAATCGTCGCCGAATGCTCCTTCGGTTCGTGCCCCGTCATCGCCTCAGCCGCCCAGATTTTTTATTTTGCAATTAACAATTTCACTTTTTCAATCGTCCCCCTTCTCATGGTTCGCCACCAGTGGCCGCTCCGCGGCTTGTTGAGCGAGGGGGTGACGCCCGAGACCTCGGGTTGAAAACCCGAGGCTGACAACTGCCACCGCTCCGCGGTTGTTCGATCCCCCGGACACACCCAGTCGCGGAGCGACGGAAGCCGGAAGCCTTGGGTTTTCAACCCAAGGTCATGCGCCAACGATACAAGTCCCCAAGTCGCGGAGCGACGACAGTTGTTTGCCGCCCCGTCGCCGCGCGATCCCCAACGCCGGCCCCGTCCGGGGCGTTGTTTTGTTTTTCGTGACGGGTCTCGGGGCTTCCGCCCCGAGCTAAGGAAGTCGGCCCCATCCGGGGCGAGAATCGTCGCCGAATGCTCCTTCGGTCCGTGCCCCGTCATCGCCTCAGCCGCCCAGATTTTTCAGTTTGCAATTTACAATTTCACTTTTTCAATCGATGCCCATCTCATGGTTCGCCACCAGTGGCCGCTCCGCGGCTTGTTGAGCGAGGGGGTGACGCCCGAAACCTCGGGTTGAAAACCCGAGGCTGACAACTGCCACCGCTCCGCGGTTGTTCGATCCGCCGACACACCCAGTCGCGGAGCGCCGGAAGCCGGAAGCCTTGGGTTTTCAACCCAAGGTCATACGCCAACGACACAAGTCCCCAAGTCGCGGAGCGACGACAGTTGTTTGCCGCCCCGTCGCCGCGCGATCCCCAACGCCGGCCCCGTCCGGGGCGTCGTTTTGTTTTTCTTGATGGGTCTCGGGGCTTCCGCCCCGAGCTAAGGAAGTCGGCCCCATCCGGGGCGAAGAATGTCGCCGCGCGATCCTCCGGGTCCCGTTCCCGTGTGATGGGCTTTCTAGCCGAGCGTTTTCCAAGCCCGTCGAGATGGACACCCGACCCGGATCGGGTTTCCAAAAGACAACGCCCAACGCATACGCTTGGAGCTACTTCCCGAGAATGGCGTCGCGGAGGGTTGGTCGCCATTCGTCTTTTTGAGGATCGTAGATTCCGAACCCGGAGTAGAACTCCCAGTAGGCGATTCCGATTCGCCGCTCGATCGCTTCATCGGCGACGAAACGAGTCCATTGGTTTCGCGAATCGATGTCGGCTTCTTGGTAGGCACCGAATTCACCGAGATAGATCGGGATTTCGTTTTCAACGCTCCATCGCAAGGCTCGATCGAGATCGTTGCGAACGGCCTTTTGTTGCTCAGGGGTTCCGGTCCAGGTGGTGCCCTTCCATTGCTTGGATTCATCGCCCAACCAACTGGCACCTTGGTGCGTGAATTGAAACGGCGAGTAGTAATGGAAGGTCGCGACCAAGTTGTCACGATCTTCGGGGAGCTTGAGGAACTGCAACGCTTCAATGGAATTGAAGTTGGCTGGTCCAACCACGATCGTTCGCTGGGGGTGTTGCTCACGGATGATCGGCAACGAATCCGCCATCAGGCGATTCCATCGGCCCGCGTCCAAGTTTTCGTGAGGCTCGTTGAGGACTTCGAATACCAGGTCATCCGGTGCGCCTGCAAATTCGTCCGCGATTTGACGCCACAATGCGAGGAATCGATCGTGATGTTGTTCAGGGTCGGCGTACAAGCCCTCGTAGTGATGAATGTTGATCATCACTTTCAGATCCCGGCGAAGTGCTTCGTCGACCACCCAGCGAACACGCTGCATGAACTGGGGATCGATCGTGTACGGCGAAGTGTTCGAAGCGTGTGTCGACCAGCGAACTGGTACACGAACGGAATCGAATCCAGCCTGTTGAATCTGATCCAAGTGTTTGGCTTCCAAGCGTGGTCCCCAGTCGCCTTCACGGGGAGCTTCCAAGGTGTTGCCAATGTTGACCCCGCGACCGAAGAAGGGCGTTTGGGCTCGGAAGAATTCAGTTGTTTTGAGTTGTTCCAGCAAACGAGACTCGCTGACTGCGCGAATGCGTTGGATCACGATCGAGCTTTCCTGATCAGGTTTCTCGATCATGACCGACACCGACTGAATTTTTGCCGCGTCAAACACCACGTCGGTTTGACCATGCCAGCTACCAAACGCGACTCGAATCACTCCCGACGAGTTTGCGGGCACCGTTGCCGCTGCGGCACTGCTGCCGTCGCGACCTTGGGATCTCGGGTTGCGAGTCGACAACACAACCTTGACCGGTTGGTCCCCTGGATTGAAGACATCGGCTTCCAATGCATCAAAGGTGTTCAAACGAAGTGGTGTGTTGGTGACATTGAACTGCACGTTTGGGTACCCGTTGCTGGGCGGAACCGTCAACTGCACCGCCCCATTGGGAGAACGTTCGATCTGGGCATTTTGAGAGGTGATGTGGATGTTTGTCTGTGGATTCTCGCCAAACAAAATCATTTCGCCGTCCGTGGCCATTTCATCGTCGGAGGATTGTGCGGTGAGATTGGTCGAGCTGGACCCGATCAACCCTGCTGCGAAAAGAACCATGACCGGGAGCCATTGGGGCAGACGAAAACCAACACCAGGTGTGCGAACGGACATTTCTAACTCGAGGGGAGATCGTGGGGATGAGTGCCGAGGTTCTGATACCTCTGCCAGCAATCATATCCCATCCGAAGGCAAAACGAAGACGCACCAATCGCAGCCCAAATGGAGCGTCGTGTTCAGCTACAATGGCTGAGTTCGTCGGAGGACGACCCCCGCCCCATCTGATCCGCCCACTGATCGTCCCCACCATCGATCATCGGCTCCCGATCCAGCCCTGGAACCGCAGCCATGTTGAATCTGACTTCGCGAGCCAAGACGCACACTTGCAACGGGACGACCCGTCGCGATTTTTTACAGGTCGGGACGCTTGGTGCGTTGGGGTTTGGCCTGCCGCAATTGCTGGCGGCGGAAGCAGCCGGGGCGGCTGGCAAGAACACCGATCGAAAATCTTGCATCATGATTTTCAATTTGGGTGCCCCCAGTCAAATGGACACCTTTGACCCCAAGCCGAACGCACCCGCGGAAGTCCGCGGTCCGTTTCAAACCATCGCGACTCGCGGGGAGTTTGAGCTGACGGAGATTCTCCCCAAGCACGCCGAGATCGCGGACAAGTTCTCGATTGTTCGCTCGTGTTACCACACGGCCGCCGCGGTTCACGATGCAGGATGGCAGATGCTGCAAACCGGTCGTCAATTCACGGGCGGTGTGAACTACCCACATGCTGGCGCGGTGGTGGAGTACCTGCAGGGACGCCGAACGGACTTGCCCGCTCATGTGGTGTTGCCAGAAACGATGGGTCGCGGCGGTGGGAACCTGCCCAACGGACAAGCCGGCGGTTTCCTCGGCAAGGCCTACGATCCGTTTGCGTTGATGGCGGACCCGAGCACGGCGAACTTCAAGGTTCCTGATTTGTTGCCACCGGCGTCGCTTCCCGACGTTCGCATTGATCGACGCCGACGCATGCGGGATTCCATCGAGAGCCACATGGCCCGATTCGAAGCCACTGAATCGGCGAAGCTGTTCGATGCCAACTTCGAAGCTGCCTACCGGATGATGAACAGCCCGGAAGCTCGGATGGCGTTCGACCTTTCCAAAGAACCCACCGCGGTTCGTGAACGCTATGGCATGAATCGCTTCGGCCAATGTTGTTTGCTCGCGCGTCGTTTGATCGAAGCCGGGGTGCGGTTCGTCACCATCAACACATTCTTGACCGTCTTCAACGAAGTCACCTGGGACATTCACGGCAGCAAGCCGTTCACGACCATCGAAGGCATGAAGAACATCGTGGCACCGATGTACGACCAAGCCTACTCGGCGTTGATCACGGATCTGCACGACCGCGGGTTGCTGGAAGACACGATGGTTTGCGGACTGGCCGAATTCGGACGCACGCCCAAAGTCAATCCGGCGGGCGGTCGAGACCACTGGCCGCAGTGTTTCTCGTGCACCTTTGCCGGCGGTGGGGTGGTCGGCGGACGAGCGGTCGGCAAATCCGATCCCGTCGGAGGCGTGCCCGCAGACCGTCCGACGAATCCAGGTGAGATCATCGCGACGATTTTCAAAGCCATGGATTTGGACCTGCACGCGGAGTTGCCGGGGCCCGGTGGCCGCCCGTTCCCTCTGGTCGACTTTGGCGTCCGTGAAATCAAGGAGTTGTTCGCGTGAGAAATTCAATCTTCAAGCCGATTCTTTGGTCAGTCGCGTTCTTGGCAGTGAGTTCCGGCATCGTCTCCCATGCCATTGCTGAAACGGCTGAGTCATCGATCGTGTGGTTGCCTCCGCAAATCAATCTGTCACACGCGGGTGATCTCCAGCGTGTCTCGCTGGCGGAGTCGAACGATGGCAATGCGGGAGCAGTGATCGATGACGTCGTCGTTGAGTCGTCGGGTCCAAACATCGTGCAAGTGATTGGGCAAACATTGCACGCGGTTTCCGATGGGACGGTGCAGGTGACAGCCACCACGAAGACCGGTGAAACCACCTCGATCGAGGTGAACGTCAGCGGCACCGGCAAGCCCCATCCGTGGAGCTTTCGCAACGATGTCCAGAGCGTGCTCGCGAAACAGGGTTGCAACATGGGCGCGTGCCATGGTGCTTTGGCTGGCAAAGGAGGTTTTGTCTTATCGCTGCGAGGGTACGACAGCGACGCCGATTTTCGTTCGATCACTCGGCAGGCCCGCGGGCGTCGAATCGAAATGGCGGATCCGGGCCGCAGTTTGCTGCTCGCGAAACCGACCGGTGCATTGCCACACAAAGGCGGTCTGCGTTTGGACACGGATTCGCGAGACTACGAGATTCTGGCTCAATGGATCGCAAGTGGGGCTGCGGCTCCCGCAGACGAAGATGCGTTGATCGAGCGGATCACGGTGACACCGGAAAATGCGAAGCTGGGTCTCGGCGATCGCTCGCAGGTCTTGGTGACCGCTCACTACAGCAATGGTGGTTCACGCGACGTGACGCATTGGGCACAGTTCACGGCCACGGACGAAGCCGTTGCGGGAGTCGACGAAAACGGTCGCGTTCAAATCAACGGCAGTGGTGAAGCCGCGGTGTTGGTTTGGTATGCCAGCAAAGTTGCTCTGGCTCGGATGACGGTCCCGTATCCGAATCAAGTCGAAACGCGTGTGTACGCGTCCGCACCGCGTCGCAATTTCATTGATAAACTGAACCTGCAGCAGCTTGAAACCTTGCAATTGCCGCCTTCGGATCGGTGTGACGACGCAAGCTTTCTTCGACGCGCGACACTGGACACGATTGGACGCCTGCCCACTCAGTCCGAACGCACTCACTACTTCTCTTTGCCGGAGCACCAGCGTCGTGACGCCCTGATCGATCAGCTCTTGGCTGCCGAGTCGTTCACGGACTATTGGTCGTACAAGTGGTCCGATGTGTTGGTCATCAACGGCAACAAACTGCGTCCCGTCGCGGTCAAGTCCTACTACGACTGGCTTCACGAGAGCGTCCGCACCAACAAGCCCTGGGACGTGCTGGTTCGAGAAATCTTGACTTCCACCGGCAGCAGTGCCACCAACGGAGCCACCAACTTTTTCGCGGTCAACCAAACGCCCGAGGAGATGACCGAAAGTGCGTGCCAGTCGTTCCTCGGACTCTCCATTGGATGTGCCAAGTGCCACAACCATCCACTTGAAAAATGGACCAACGACCAGTACTACGCGATGGCGAATCTGTTCTCGCGAGTGCGAGCAAAGGGCTGGGGCGGCGACTCTCGCAATGGCGATGGGCTGCGGCAATTGTACGTTTCAACCTCGGGGGAATTGGTTCAACCCAACCTCGGCAAGGCTCAACCGCCGGCCCCGCTGGATTCGGAGCCGATGGCATTTGATGACCCTCGCGACCGAAGGGAAGTTTTGGCGGAGTGGTTGACGGAACCGTCCAACCCATACTTCGCTCGCTCGATCACCAATCGCATTTGGGCCAACTACTTTGGGCGAGGTTTGGTCGAGCAGGTCGACGATCTCAGGCTCAGCAATCCGGCCAGCAACGAAACACTGCTGGACGCCGCCTCACAGCATTTGATCGATGCCCGGTTTGATCTCAAGACGTTGATGAGGACGATTCTGCAGAGCGAAACCTATCAACGCAGCAGTTTAAGCGTTGCGGGAAATCGGGAGGATCCAATGTATCTCAGCCACTATGCACCGCGACGTTTGATGGCGGAAGTCTTGCTGGATTCGATGGACCAAGTCCTGGGAACGTCGACCTCGTTCACCGAGATCGCTTTCGCAGGAGCCGACAAGCAGAAGACGGAGTTTTACCAGGCGGGAACGCGAGCGATTGAGCTCTATGATTCAGCCGTGGATTCGTACTTTCTGAAGACGTTTGGCCGCAACCCTCGCGAAATTGTTTGTGAGTGCGAGCGGGATGCCGAGCCGTCGATGGTTCAGGTGTTGCATCTCTCCAATGGCGAAACCCTGAATCCAAAGTTGAACGATCCAGCGAGTCTGCCAAGTCTCGCGGCGACCGAAAGCTGGGGCCGTGACGAATACCTGGACACGCTTTTCCGACGGGCTTTGTCGCGAGTGCCAACCGCGGCGGAACGTCGATCTTTGGTGTCCGTCATGGAGGAATACGGTGACGACCAAATCACTGCGATGCGAGACGTCGCCTGGAGCGTGTTGACCAGCGTTGAGTTCACTTACAACCACTGAGGCAATTTGATGATGCGAATATTCTGCCTCCCATTGGTGTTGGCCTTTTGCTGCTGTCCGGGAAGATCCTTGGCGGTTGATTTCGCCGAAGACGTGGCTCCGATCTTGCAAACGTATTGCGTCGGCTGTCACGCCGAGGATGACGCGCAAGGCGGATTGGCAATGGACACGCATGCCTCGTTGATGAACGGCGGTGAATCAGGGTTGGCACTCACGCCTGGGGTGGCCTCCAGCAGCCGGATGTTTCTGATGGCGTCGGGTAAGCTGGAACCGGTCATGCCGCCCGATGACATGGAAGGTCCGAGCGAAGAGGAATTGGCGATTCTTGCCGAGTGGATTGAAAACGGCGCCGAGGGGCCTGAGGGCGAGATGCCAATTCGGCGTGCTTTGAAGACGCCGAAGATTGCAACTGCCAGTCATGTTGCCCTTCCAGTGACAGCGATCGCGCAGTCCGCGGACGGAGCATGGCAAGCGACGGCACGTTTCGGTTCGATCACCTTGGTCCATCAAGTCAGTGGTGAATGGAAGCAGATCACGAACGAGCTTGGGAAAATCAATTCACTCTCATTCAACCAGGATGGCTCGCAGCTCCTGGCTGCCTCGGGGCTGACAGGCGGGTACGGACAAGCCACCTTGTTCAACGTGGCCGATGGAACAGTGAAGCACGAACTCATGGGGCACGACGATGTGCTTTATGCCGCCAAGTTTTCGCCCGATGGAAAGCGAATTGCTACCGCGGGCTATGACAGGAAAATCCTGATTTGGGATGCGATCTCCGGCGAGATGACTCGGGAATTGGTCGGTCACAACGGGGCGATCTTTGATCTCGCGTTTTCTCCTGATGGCGGGCTGTTGATCTCGGCGTGTGCGGACGAAACAGCCAAGGTGTGGCATGTCGAATCAGGTGAGCGTCTGGACACGCTCAGCCAGCCTGAAGGCGAAGTCAACTGCGTGCTGTTTTCCAAGGACGGCCGGTGGATGTTGGCGGGCAGTGCCGACAATCGACTGCGTGTTTGGCAATTGATTTCCAAGGATGGACCCGCGATCAACCCGATTGTGCAAACTCGGTTTGTTGATGAATCGCCGATCGCTCGAATGGCGTTGACTCCGGATGGGCATGGCTTGGTGATTCTCAGCGAAGCCGGCAATGCGAAAGTGCTTCGCACGGACGATTGGTCCGTGGTGGGGGCAATGAAACCACTGGGCGAGACTCCCAGCGACTTGGTCGTCTCCGCCGATGGAGCGAATGCGAGCATTTCGTTGATGGATGGACGGGTGGTGGAACGCCGGTTGCCTGGCATGGGGCACCAGGGCGTCGAATCGAAAGGGACATCGTTGGATCCGGTTTATCTGGATTTAGGACCGCTGGTCACGTTGGAGGAGTCTGGATTGTCATTCAAAGATGGAATCGCGAGTGTTCCGCGTGGCGTCCAAGTGACAGGGACGCTGGCAGCAGAAGGGCAAGCAGATTGCTATCGGTTTTCTGCTCGCCGTGGTGAGGCTTGGGTGATCGAAGCGGATGCCACCTCCGGGGACTTGGATCCAAAAATCATGGTGCTGGACGAAGCGGGGCAACCGTTGTCGCGAGCCAGGCTGCAGGCCGTTCGAGACACGTACTTCACTTTCCGCGGCAAGAACAGCAACCAAGTCAATGACTTTCGGTTGTTCGGATGGCAGGAGATCGGTTTGAACCAATACCTGTACTCCAACGGCGAAGTCACCCGGACCTGGCGACATCCGCGTGGCCCTGACTCAGGATTCGATGTCTATCCCGGTTCTGGGAATCGTCTGACCTACTTTGGCACGACGCATACAACGCATGCTCTGGGGGAACCCGCTTACGTTGTCCGAGAATTGGGAGTCCAGGAAGAACCGGAGCCCAACGGTCTGCCTGTGTTCGAAGTCTTTTATGAAAACGACGATGACCCAAGCCGGATCGCAGGGAAGTCGAGTCGCCTGCAATTTGTCGCCCCGCGTGATGGGGAGTTCACGGTTTGTGTCCGCGACACCCGCGGCCATTTTGCAGAGGACTTTCAGTACCGATTGCGAATCCGACCGTCGGCTCCCTCTTACGTCGCGTCGATGGGGAGCATGAACCCCAAGCTTCTTCCCGGGGCTGGCCGAAAGATCGATTTGAAGATTCAACGCATCGACGGGTTTGATGGACCTGTCTCATTCGAAATCGGTGACCTGCCTTCAGGGTGGCATTCCAATTTTCCCGTCGTCATTGAGCCCAATCAGTTTTCTGCCGAAGGATTGATTTTTGTGCCCGAAGGGCTCGAGGCACCGTCGGAGCCCGTTGATCTGCAGCTCATCGCCTCCGCCGAAATTCTGAATCGTCGCGTCGAGAGGAAGGCAGGCACGATCCAAGGGTTGACCATGGGCGCGCCACCGAGCGTGATTCCGATGATCCAACCCATCGGTCGAGATGTCCCAGGCAACGAAGACTGGACGCTGGTGATTCCGCGAGGCACCACGGTCTCGGCACGCATCGTCCTGCGACGTGGCGAGGATGCGAAAGGCAACGTGAACAAGGGGGAGGTTCGGTTTGGGAAAGAGGGCAGCGGTCACAATGCGGCCCACGGCGTGTACGTCGACAACATCGGCTTGAGCGGATTGCTTGTGCTTCCGAATGAAAACGAACGAGAGTTCTTTATCACCGCGGATCCCGTTGCTACGCCGGGAAAACGTTCGTTTTTCTTGCTCTCTGAACAGGAAGGCGGGGTCGCCAGTTTCCCAATCACGGTCGAAATTCGCGACGTCTCTGCACTCAGCGCGTTCCAGGATTGAACTTTTGGGCGTCCATCTGCATCCAAACGCCAGCAGCCATTCGGGGAATTGATTCTCGATCTCCCACGAAATACATAGGAGCAGCGTTGAGTTTGCAAAACCGATCCCTGGGTGACCAAGAAATGTCCATTCTCCATCGAATCGGAATCTGTGTCGCTTTCTCGCTGAGTTGCTGTTCGGCAATGCAACCGCTGGAAGCCGCCACGTTCGCGAACTTTTCAGCGGCTCGGCACAACCGATTTCTGGGTGACGATTCGCTCAATCCAAATTTCTGGTTGGACCATTCGTTGCTCACCGGAGTCGCGGTTCAGCGAGCCGTGCTGATCACTCCGCTGCACTACGTGACCGCAACTCATACGGGAATGATCAATCCGACGTTTGTAGCCGCTGATGGGACTCGCCACACTTACACAGCGGGGGCCTCGACTGTGTTGCAAACAACATTGCAAAATGATTTTGAGCTGGAAAGCGGGACAACACTCATGGCGGGAACAGTTCACAACAGCGATTTGTTGCTGGTGACATTGGAGGCTCCCGTACCGGCGAGCGATGGAATCACCCCTTTGCCGGTTTTGGGAGGTGGGTACTTGGACATGCTGGGCAGGAGCATGATCGTTCAAGGCCAAAACTCACAATTCGGTTCCGACACGATTGACGCGACTCAGACGGTGGAACTCAACACCGGTGCAATCACCGAGTCGGTGATTTATCGATGGGATGATCCATTGGGTGGGGGCGGTCTGGATGAACTCACCTTGGTTGGCGGTGACTCGGGCGAAGGCTCGTTCGTTGAACATGGCGGGCAGTACGTGTTCACCGGAACCAACATGGGAATCGCGACGGATTCGGAAACGATGGAGAAGTTTAGCTTCAATAACTTTGTTTCGCCCTACGTGGATTTGATTGCGGCAGAAGTCTCCGCCGATGGCTATTCGATCACCGTCGTCGCGGTGCCGGAGCCATCCATGACTTGGGCGATGCTTACAGCGCTGGGCTTTGGATGGGCGCAACGACGTACCAGGCGATCCCGATCGCGTGGACAAGTGACGCAAGCAGTACCATCAGGTGCCACACCGCATGCAAGTACGGGGCTCTTCGATCGTTCATGAGGAAGATGGTGCCCACACTGTAAAGCACTCCGCCAATGAACATGGCATAGGCAAGTTCAACGGGCACATTTGCGATCAACGGGATGGCGGGCAACCATCCCAGTAACAAGTACGACACCACACTGATCGAATGCAGCCGATGCATTCGCACCGCCTTGTTGAAGAACCCAGCCAGAGCCGCCACCCACATCGCGGTGAGCAAGGGAACACGCCAACCGCTTGGTGAATACGCATAGGCGATCGGCGTGTATGTTCCGATGATCATCAGGTAGATCGCGGCTTGGTCACAGGCACGGAAACGGTCCACCCAAGGACGCTTCAAAAACACGTGCGACAACGTCGAGCAAACAAACGTTGTGACAACCGAAGCGGCGTAGACGCCGCAGGCAATCGCCAGGCCAGGATCGCCTGCCGATGACCTCACGAGCCAAGCTCCAACACCACACCAGAGAACCGCCGACAATCCGTGAGTCCACGCGTTCGCCCATTCTTGCTCGGGCTGAATCGGTGGTGCATCCAAGGTGTGGTTCAACGTTTTAGTTTCCTGTTAGAAGGTTTTCGTCACGCAGCCAGCGCAGACAGAGTTCGGGCCAAAGGTCGTCGGCTCGACCGTCCATTCGTCCGCCGAAACCGTGCCCGCTTCCGGTGAACACGTGCAGTGCCGACGGCACCCCCGCGTTGTGCAGTTGGGTGAACATGGTCACGCAGTTCATGACTGTCAGACGATCATTTTCTCCATGGACCAAGAACATCGGAGGTGAGTTCTCGTTGATCTCAAATCCGTCCAGTTCCGTGGGTGAATCCTCTTTGACCAACCAAGCGGGATAGATCAGACAAGCGAAATCGGGAAGCTGGATCTTTTGGTCATGCTCATCGATGGCTTCGTACTGACGTTCTGTGATTGTCGCTGCGCGGCATGCCGCTTGACCACCGGCAGAAAATCCCATCACACCAACCTGATCGGGGGCGTTGCCCGTGACCTTGCCTGCCCGAATCAGGGCGATTGAACGTTGGATGTCTTGGACGGGCGGCTTCCATTTGGGATCCATCGAACGAGTTGGAACGCGGTACTTCAAAACCACACTGGTCACACCGCCGGCGACCAGTTGCTCAGCGATTTCGGTGCCTTCCAAGTCCCAAGCCAGAATCGAGAACCCACCCCCTGGGCAGATGACCATCACAGTCTTGGAAGGATCGCCATTCTCATCTTTCGCCGGAAAGACGTGCATTTCAGGAGTGGACACATTTCCCAGGCGAATCAACCGTCGACCACCGACTTGATTGTCGGTTGGTTTGGTGAAGTCACTTTCTGGTTCGGTGGGCGCGTCCCATTTCGGTGCTGCGGAGGGCCAAACGGCAACCACATCGGCGGGCTCCGCGCCGAAACAGGTGGTGGCCATCAGCAGGGCGGTCAGGGCGACGCTCCAAAGTCTGTTTTGATTGATCAAGCGATTGGTTTTCATGGCAGGCAAATCCGTGGGGAGAACACTTTCGGAGAACAGGTCGACATCGTAACTCATGCGTTGTTCACGCGCGGCTCCACCAGAAACGGACCAGATCCGCGACCTGTTCGCCTTCGATTTCATCACCCAGCATCAGTTCGTCAGCCAGCGCCGCGATCGCCGACCAGCAGGGATCCGCGGCGACGATTTTTCGCAACCGATTGACCGCTTCCCGCAACAATTGAACTTGCTGTGCCGCCTGTGGCTTGATCGCCGCTGCACACAGCTGGGCTTGTCGCCAATCACTGGCCCATGTTCGGACGTCCAGTAAATCCTCGTCCCCACTTTGGTACACAAATTCCGCAACTGGTCCGGCAAGAATCGTCAACAATTCACGTTGCCTTTGCCAGCTGTCGCTCGGGTCAACCCGCCCCCAGTTGACGATGCAGTCACCAAAACGGTGCGGCATCCCGTCGTCCTCGTCATCGAACATGGACGCTTGCGACAGGGTCACGCGGTCGATCTGTGCTCCCAAAGCGCAGCCCACGATCGCGTGACCCGCCTCGTGGTAGGCGGTCACCAACTCGTCTTCGTCGTCTGCCCAAGTCCAGTCCATCAACCATTCATCGTGCTGGTGTTTCGTTGCCACGGTCATCGTAGCGATGACGATTGATTTGCACGACCTGCCCGAGATCGATTGCAGTCGCGAAGGGAGCGGCGCACGAAAAAACCGCCGCGAGTGAGCAACACTTGCGGCGGTTCATGTGGATTGATCGAGAAGCTCGGAGGCCAAGCTTCCAATCGAACTAGTTCAGCATTTGCTTGACTTCGGACATCACAGCTGCGACGTCGACCTTGTCAGCGTCGAATTCGTGACGAGCAACAACTTGTGAGTCGTTGGCGATCACGATCGTGACTTGAGCGTCGGACAGTTTGTAGTTGGCTGGACCGTTCTTGTCCTTGGCAACGACGATTGGCACGTTCTTGGCGGCCATTTTCTTGCCTTCGCCTTTGAGGCTATCAGCTTTATCGCCGAACAGCGTGACGAAACCCTTCAGTTGTGAATCACCGTTGGCAGCCACAGCGGAATCGATCTCTTTGACCAACTTCGCGACAGGCTCACCGGTTTGGCGTGCGAAAACCATGACCATGGGGCGTGAGCCGTACTTGCAGCGATAGCAAAGAGCTTCGCCGGCTTCGACACCATCATCTTCAGCGCCAGCGACTTTGGTCACGTAGAACGCGCCGATTGGGTCGCCCTGGCAGAGTCCTTTGTCGGCGGTGGCAGGGTCTGCGGCGAACGCAGCGGGAATTGCCATTGCACAGGCCAAGGCGGCAGTCAAAAACAAACGCGACATCAAGCTTCTCCGTTTGAAGCGAGGATACTTTGCGAGGCCAGGCAGAAATGCCCGAGATTCCTCGCGAGGGGAACAAGTACAGTGTGTGGGAAATGACGATTGGACCAATTGGTCCGCCATTGCTGGCACCCGACCCGCGAGAAAAATTTGCGACTTGGGTGACCACGTCCAATTATTCTATCCTCCATGCGATGCGGCTAGTGAGGATCGCTCCGATTGTATCGTGTTGTTCCCCAACAATGGGCTCAATCTGATGGCAAGGTTTCCCCCAAACGCACAATTGCGTTGAAAGTTACAGCGTGTACCTGCTCCTTCCCTGTTAGGAATTTCCAATGAATTTCGCTCGTTTCTTTGCCGCTGCTGCGGTTGCCGTTTGTATCTCGTCCGCTTCGACCGCCAGCGCTTGTGGCCTGCTCGGCTGTGGCAGCGATTGTTGCGAAGCCGCTCCTGTGTGCTGCGAAGCCCCTGCACCGGTTTGCTGCGAACCAGCTCCCGTGTGCTGCCCACCCGCACCTGTGAAGGTTTCGTGGTGCGTCAAGAATCCTTTGACCTGCTGCCCCGTTGAAGTCAGCGCCTGCGTTCCTGCTTGCTGCGAAAACGTGATCCCTGAAATGGTTTGCTGCAAGAAGGGTTTCTTGGGCCGCAAAGTCATGACCTTCAGTTTCCCTTGCTGTGACACTTGCGTGGACGTCGTCTTCACGCCCCTGGGCCGCGTCATCGTTCGCGACTGATTGGGAACGGCGGGCCGGATTGCCGACCCGCCACAATTGATCCACGTCCTTGAGACGACTACAAAGCCGACTGAATTTTCAGCCGGCTTTCTTTCTGCGCAGTGCCATGTCCAGCAACCAACTGTCCAACGACACGCCATCCATCGTTTGCAAAATCGCAACCCAGCAGCAATGGGAGCAGATGCAAACCACCGGAGTGCTTCCGCCGGCACCGATTGATGTTGCGGACGGCTTCATTCACTTGTCCACTGAACAACAAGTCCCCGGAACGCTGGCGGCTCACTTCGCCGGCCAAAGCGGGGTGGTGGTGTTGCACATCCGGGTGACTGACATCGAGGACAACCTACGCTGGGAAGAGTCTCGCGGAGGCGAACTGTTCCCGCATCTCTACGCCGAGTTGCCGGTTTCGGCAGTGGAGCGAGCCGAATCGGTGCTTGTCTGATTCGGAAACGAAATTGCAGACGATTTTTCGCGGCCACGAGCGTGTTGCAATGTCCAGCCCCAATAGCGAAGCCATCGCAAACCGACCCACGCTGAGGCGATGAACATGAGGCCGCAAAACAGAGAAGCGAGCGTCAGCCCCACGCCAGAATCCCATGTGAACCGGAACGGTAGCACTGCAGGTTCCAGCCAAGTTGCCCAAGCGGCGATGGTGATACCAATCAGGAGTAGGGTTGCCAGAACAATCATGCTCATTCGCATGCGGCGGATGGGGGCCAAACGGACTTCTTTCGAGTCGACCCTCGGGATCATTCCAAACGTCAAGGTTGAGAGAGCTGTCCCTGCGATTGCGCCCATCGCAACGGCTATCCAAAACTCCATCGGGTCGGTCAGTTCTTCGAAGAGTGATCGGCAGACGACAAAGACCAAGGCGGCAACGGCCATCAGCTCCAGCGATTCCGCAATGGATGCCCTTCTGGCAGGCAGAACCGCCTTCATTTTTGGACGCAGTGTCCGTGAGGAGTACCACTGAATCGCACTTGCGATCACCCCGATCGACAAACCGTAGCCAAACATCAATGGACTGATGCCATTCCAAAGACGAGTGAAACCGCGAGGGTCTCCATTGATGACGGCGACGCCCCAGCACAGCAAGTAGACATTGGCCCAAGTTGCGGCGGCAACAAAGACGGCACGAGTCAAGTAACGTTGCATCATCAACAACGGCAAGAAAGTGATTAACCCGAAGGCCGACGCGACAGGCATCGCGAATACGCCGATAATGAAGAACAAGAAGGCAAGGAAGGAGTCAGGATTCGGAATGAGTTGTTCCAAGATAGCCAAGTAGGCGAGCCCGAGAACGATGCAGCTCGCTAACCAGATCAAAAGCCCACCCAAGCCAGCAGCGAAGCTTTTCTTGTCCACGGCACGCCAGGCTGGGAACCAGCCTTGCTTCGTCGGAAGCTGAGCGGATGTAGGGTCAGGGGGCAGGTCCATGCTGGTCTCCTTCCGCGGGATCGGGCGGATCAGATCGATCGAATCAATGCATGTCGATGGCAGCCAACCAAATGATCGTTGACCATGCCGGTCGCCTGCATCAGAGCATAACAGGTCGTGGGGCCGACGAATTTCCAACCGGCCTTCTTGAGCACGCGGCTCATCTTGGTTGACTCGTCGGTGATCGCCGGGACTTGATCAAGTCTTCGAACAACCCGTCGCTTCTCAGGGGCGAATTGCCAAAGCAACTTGGCAAGCGACTCGCCCTTGTCCAACATGGCGGTTATCGTTCGAGCGTTCTGAATCGTGGATTCAATCTTGGCTCGGTTTCGGATGATCCGAGCGTCGGTCATCAGTCGCTCGACATCGGACGGGGTGAACTTCGCAAGCCGATGCGGATCAAAGTCGGCAAAGCATTCGCGGAACGCTTCGCGGCGTTTCAAAATCGTGATCCAAGACAGGCCGCACTGAAAACCTTCCAAGCAGATCTTTTCAAACAGACGGAGATCGTCCCGGACGGGCACGCCCCACTCTTCGTCGTGGTAGCGGATGTAGTCCGGGTCGGTACCGCACCAGCCACAGCGAGCATTGCCTTCTTCGTCGGTGAGGAGATCCTGTAACACGACGTTCGACCGTTGCTCAATGGAAGCGAAACGATGAGTGGAGTTGGGACGTTGTCCCAGGAGGTGTTGAAGAAAGCATTTGGCAACGAGCAGGTCGGCAGAAGTCTCTCGGAATTTAAGCTGTTGGGGGAAGCGTTGTTGCTCCCACGTACAACCGGGCTAACGCTGGACTGCGAAATGTTTGGTGTTGCGAAGCCTATCGGTTTGCGCAAGCCTTCATCCCGGCAGGGATGCAAGATGGTAGCCGGGGGTTGCTGCGTAGCAGCGTACCCCCGGAAAACGAGCCCCAAAAAATACTCACCATCCCGCGGTGGCCAATGGCCACCGCGGGATGGTGAGTGGCGAGGCGGGATTTACATGTCCGTCGGTGGCGCTATCGCTTACCGACGGCTACCATCTTGCATCCCTACCGGGATGAAAACTTGTGCAAGCGACAAATCTCTCCAAGCCCAAACATTTCGCAGCCCAGGCTAACGCCCAAGCGGCTCACATGGTTGTGCTGCTCACTCCTGCCGAGCTGCTCAATCCTGCCGAACTGCTCAGCGAAACGGACCTACACCAACGAGTCGCCGCGAGCGTAACGTCCGAGGGTTTGCTGGTATTTCTTCTTGCCTTCTTCGACGCTTTGGCGAATCGCTTTGGTGCTTTCTTCGCTTTCTTTGCGGAGTTCCGCGATCATCTGCAGCGACTCGATTTGGAAACCGCTGATCGCGTCGACCAGCTTCTGCACCGACTCGGGATCAATCGTGCTTCCGTAGCCAGCCTTCAAAGCGGCCCGTTCCAATTCGCGACCCAAACCAGCGATGTCTTCCAGTCCCTTGTTCACGCCTTCTTTCATGGCCTCGGTGGCCTGGGTGACTTCGTGCAAACCATGTTGGCTGGTGTAGACCGTGCCGAGGATCGTGAAGACGTGTTCGTTGGTGGTGAAGAACGTCACGGCGCGACGGAACACGCGTTCCTTCACATCGTGAGTTTGTTTCAGTTTGGTGATCAGCGTTTCACCGACGTCGTAGCCGACCTCGAGGTTCTCAGCGATGTCCTTGAGCAACTGGTACGTCTTGTCTTCTTCCTCGAATTTGTGACGGGCTTCGTCACGACGCAGTTCCAGTTGGCTTTTGCCGCCCTGGTCTTCTCCCGCGTAGTTGTCGAGCGCCTCCTGTGCGGTGGCCAGCGCATCCTTGGCGGCTTCTAGGATCGGAGCGTGGGTGTCCAGTAATTCACGAGCGAGAACTTCGGCTTCCTTGAGCGCGAAGCGGAAGTCGATGTAGGCGTCCATGATCTGTTCTTCGATGTGCAACGCGTCCTTCGTGTCTTTCGCGACCTCGCCGTAGACTTCCGCGATTTTTTCGAATCGATCGCTGGGGGTTCCGCGACGGAGTTTCATCCACCAGTTCGAGACCTTTTCAGTTCCGCTGATCTTTCCATCGTCCAATTGCGAGATCAGTCGCTTGCTGTCCTCGCGAACCGAATCGAACATCTGAGTGATGTCCATGTAGCGGTTGCCGATTTGGACCGATTCGATGTTGTCACGCACGAGTGCGTTGAACGAACTCATGTGTTTGATCACATCTGCGATCGCCAGCACCTTGGCTTCGTCCAAATGCCGAACGCCCTCGAGCAAGCTGAGCAATTCTTGCGGGGCCGTGTTTTCAGCGGCGCCAAACTTCTTCAGCGTATCGAGGGCACTGTCCAGGTACTGCCGCATGGACTGAGTGTCACGCTGCGTTGCCGGAGCGGCCGGCGTGGTTTGTTGGGCGGACTCTGCCGGAGCGGAGGCTTTGGCTTGCTGGCTCATGACCAAGAACTCGTGCGTAAAAATAGAAACGTGAATAGGAAACTCATTCTCGGGGGGACGCATCCAAGGCAGGATGTTTCGCCGCAAGATTGTACCATTGCCCAGCTTGGCGGATTTTTGCCACCCATCAGGGCGCATCAAATTGATCGCGTCGGTTGGACTTCTCGGGAAACGACCCTGACCCACCAGCGTGGAGCATGACGAGGCGGGGAAGTCGTTTCGAGGGCTCTGGTTAGACTACGTTGCACTGCAACCAGGGGCAATCATACGAAAGCGGAACAGACCACTCCCGCGATGCCGCGAAGGGGCGATACAATCCATTTCTCGGCGTCACGAACACCTTGCCTGATTTGCAGCGCCTCGAAGGTCGCGATGACTGGCCTTCTTCATTCAACGCCCACCACTCTTCTCCATTCTCGTCGTCATGGCCAACGCTCAAGCACAAGCGACCGCACCGTCCACCATGGAACAGCTGCGCGAGCGACGCGCGGCAACCAAGCTGCCTGGCGAAGACCTGACGATCGCGGAAACCTTGCGGGTCATGGACGTGGCTCGCGAATTGCGGGACCGGCGTTCGACCGCCGAAGACATGTTTCGTTCTGACGACGTCCGGATTCAACTGCGTGAAAAATTGATGCGAACCGCAGCGTTGTCTGGCGATGATGTCAGTGCGGCGGAGATTGACGCTGCGATTGATCAATACCTGTCCAATCTGCACACCTACGAAGCACCCCAGGCCGGATTCAAAAAGTTTGTCGCCTATTGCTGGATATGGCGGACTCGGATCGCCATGGCAGCAACGACCGCGGCGGCGGCAGGGGCTTGGTACTTTTTTTCCTGAGCCCAGCTCGGTTTTGTCTCGGTCTCGTTGTCGCTTCGCGTTCCCCTCGCACGTTCCTTTCTCCCCCCTCGTTTCGCCATGCCGCTGACCGGCCCCACCGTTCATCAACAACTGCTGACGGCTTACAACCAAGCCGCCACAAAGCTGGAGCAACTCCGTTCCCAATTGGGAGACTTTCAGTCGACCCAGGACACGTTGCAAAATCAACGGGACGAGACGCTGCGCAGTTTGGCCCAGCACTACTTGCCGGAGTTGACCACCGAAGCGATTCAGGACACCTGGTCCGAGGTACGCCCCTCGATGGCCGAAATTTTGTTGCGAAAACAAGACCATGCACGGCGATTGCACGAGGACCTGGAGGCCGACACACATGGACGAGAAACGCAGGAAGCCGGACTGGCTCAGCTGAACGAATCGATTGAGGCGGCGGAAGCGAAGCAAGAAGAACTGATCACCGCCGTCGAGCAAACGCTCCGAGCGAACCCCGGCTTTGTGACTCTGTCGGACCGCGCTGCGATGGCTGAAGCCGCGCTGGAACGTGCCGAAGCCAACTTGGACGAGATCAGTCAAGATGCCGCGAGAAAGCTGCCGGCGTACGATGAGTGCAATCTGTTCAGCTACTTGAAGGACCGAAAATTTGGAACGTCCGAGTACACCCACCGCGGGTTCACGCGGCGGATGGACCGCTGGGTTGCCAAGCTGACCAAGTATCACGAATCCAAGCGAAACTACGACTACCTGACGACCACTCCCGAGACGATGCGGACGATCATCGCGGAAGATCGGGAGGCGCTCGAAACCGTGATGGAAGAGCTGGCCAAATACCGAGACGATGCCGCTGCGCAACACGGATTGGATCAACACCTTCGCGAGGTGCGTGCGCTCCATCGCCAACGCGATGCGACGCTGAAGGATCTCGATGAGTGGACGCAGCGTTGTGAACAAACACAGGCCAAGCTGACCGAGCTCGAGACGCCGCAGTGTTCTTATTACCAAGAAGCGATCGATCTGTTCCGTGACATGCTGGCTCGGACCGACACGCATGAACTGCGGCAGCAAGCTCGGCGGACTCCCGAGATCACCGACGATCAAATCGTTGCGTCGCTACGTGGGATCGAAACCCGGATGGACGAGACGGAGTTGTCGAGCAATCGGCATCAGGATGAGATGGTGGAGCAGCAACAAATCCATCAAGCGATTGGCCGATTGATTCAGCGATTTCGAGCGTCGGGATACGAGCAAGCTCGTTGCCAGTTTTCGGACATGCTGGACGTGTTGACGCCGCTCGATCGAGCCCGCACGGCGCACGATGTGGACGACCTCTGGAATTCCATCCGGCGGATGCAAAGCTGGGGACCAACCGCGATGGACCGGGTCACGGGCGTCGCGACGCATCCCATGACGCAGGTTTTGGTCAATGCGATGGCGCACGCTGCCGCTGGTGCGATGAGCGAACACGCTCGCCGCGCCGGTCGACGCACCCGGCGGCGCCGCTGATCGCTCTCGAATCAGGTGGTCTGGGTTTGGTCTCGCGTCGCTTCTCGCTTCCCTCGTCACTGAGGTCGTGCAGTTTTGAAGTACCGTGTTGCCAAGCGTTTATTATCACCCTCCCTTGGGACGTTCGAAAAATAAATGGTGGCGGGCGTCTGGGTATCGCCCCGGATGGGGCCGTCGTGGGAGTTGGGGGCGTCCCTCGCTCACGCTTCGGGTTGTGATGGGTGGTTGCTGCAGAAACCCGCCAAAACGCAGCGCCAGAAAACTGCACGACCTCCTTCGTCGGGCGGGGTTCTCACGACGTTACGAGCACGGCGATTGGAAACGGCACGAGCTCGTCACGGGGTGGGTTGGCTACTTGGCCGCTTGCAGTTTTGCGGCCATCAACGTGTTGTGCAGCAACATCGCGATCGTGAGTGGTCCGACTCCACCTGGGACAGGGGTGATCGCCGATGCCACCGATTCTGCTTCGGCGAAGGCGACATCGCCGACCAGTTTGTCGCCCACACGATTGATCCCAACGTCGATCACAACGGCGCCCGGTTGGATCATGTCGCCCCGGATCATTTCTGGGCGACCGACCGCGGCGATCAAAATGTCGGCTTGGCGGCAGATCTCCGTGAGGTTTTGGGTGCGGCTGTGAGCAAGGGTCACCGTCGCGTTGGCGACGGCGGGGCCACAGGTGCTGTCTTTTTGTGCCAGCATCATTGCCATCGGCTTGCCGACAATGTCACTGCGCCCGACCACGACGACGTGTTTCCCGCTGGTTTCGATTCCCGTGCGATGCAGCAGTTGAATGATGCCGTGCGGGGTGCAGGGAAGAAAACGCGGTCGGCCCTGCATGAGCAGCCCCACGTTGACGGGGGAGAACGCGTCGACGTCTTTGATTGGATCGATCGCATCCAGGACGGCTCGCTCGTCAATTCCCGTGCCACCGGCAGCTTTCGCGGGCAGGGGGAGTTGGACCAAGATGCCGCTGACAGCCGGGTCGGCATTCAGTTCGGCCACTTTGGCCAGCAATTCGGCTTCGGTGGTCGCCGCGGGCATGCGGTCCAGGCGGCTGGCGATCCCCGCTTTTTCACAGGCGCGTTCCTTGTTTCGCACGTAAACCTGGCTGGCGGGGTCTTCTCCAACCAGCACGGCCGCCAATTGGGGAGGTGGATTCCCGCCTGAAACGAACGTTTCGACGTCAGCAGCAACTTCGCTGCGAATTTCCGCGGCAATCTTCTTGCCGTCCAGTCGCGTTGCGGGCATCCTCGGGCCTTGAATTGGCGTAAGTCGACGAGAGAGGTCGACGTGGTGAAAAATTGGAATTGTCGGTATAAAGAGTCGAGTACGAATCTTCGGTCCATTGACCGACGCAAATCACACAGGATTTTTGACTCGATGTCTACCGACGCTTCCGAAACGAATGCTGCACCGACCACCGCGCCCGAGAAACCCATCAAGCTCAGCCCGGTCGAGAAGATCAAAGAAGAAAGTCGTTTCCTGAAGGGCTCGATCGATCAAGAATTGGCGGATCCAGTGGATCACTTCGACAATTCGAACATCCAGCTGCTGAAGTTCCACGGGTCTTATCAGCAAGACGATCGTGACAAACGTGCCGAGCTGAAAAAGGCCGGTGGCGGGAAAGCTTACACGATGATGGTTCGGTGCCGGATTCCGGGCGGTCGCATGAGCTCAGCACAGTTGGTCGCGCACTTGGACATGTGCGATGAGTTGGGTGATTCCACGTTGAAAATCACCACCCGGCAAACGCTGCAATTGCACGGCATCTTGAAGGGCGATCTGCGGGAGACAATTCGCCGAATCAATGACGTCGAGCTCTCCACACTGGCGGCTTGCGGCGATGTGAACCGGAACATCATGTGCTGTCCCGCAAAACGCGTGGGCGGAATCCACGATCAGCTCAATGTGTTCACAGATCAGCTGACGGTCGCTCTCGCGCCGCAGACGCCGGCCTATCACGAATTGTGGCTGACGGATCCCGACACCGGTGAGAAGACTTTGGCGGGGGGCGGAGAGCCTGATTCGTCGAATGCTCCGGTCATTGATGAACCGTTGTACGGCCCGACCTACTTGCCGCGGAAATTCAAAATCGGCATCGCCCTGCCGGAAGACAACTGCATCGACATCTACACCCAGGACCTTGGGTACTTGGCCGTGGTTCGGGACGGCAAAATCATTGGTTACAACGTTTCGGTCGGCGGCGGCATGGGCCGCACCCCGAGTGCGAAGAAAACCTTCCCTGCACTCGGCAAACGCATGGCGTTTGTGACGCCGGAGCAAGCCGTGGAGGTGGCCAAGGCGGTCGTCATCGTGCAACGGGACAACGGCAACCGCAGCGATCGAAAGGTGGCTCGTTTGAAGTACTTGATCGCGGATTGGGGCGTCGAGAAATTCCGCACCGAGGTTGAGAAAGTGTTCGGCGGCCCGCTCGCCGATTGCACCGAAGATGATGTGCACGAGTTCGACGACCACATGGGATGGCAGGAACAGGGCGATGGCAAGTTGTCCTACGGCCTGAACATTGAAAACGGTCGCTTGTACGACAATGAGCAAGTTCAAGTGAAAGCAGCGATTCGAGCCGTCTGCGCTCGCTTCAATCGCGAGATTCGTTTGACCAGCCATCAGAGCATGATCTTCTGTGACATCGATCCTTCTGAAAAGGAAGAACTGATCGAGATCCTGAAGTCGCACGGGCTTCGGACGACCGAGGAAACCAGCACCGTTCGTCGTTGGTCGATCGCCTGTGTGGCGCTGCCGACCTGCGGTTTGGCCATCACTGAATCAGAACGTCGTTTGCCGAGCATCATCGATTCGATCGAAGAGCCTTTGGCCAAGTTGGGACTCAGCAACGAACGGTTCACCATCCGGATGACCGGTTGCCCCAATGGCTGTGCACGGCCCTACAACGCCGATTTGGCCCTGGTCGGTCGCTCGGTGGGCAAATACACGTTGTTTGCCGGCGGTGGATGGTTGGGCAATCGCTTGGCTTACATCTACAAAGACCAGGTGCCGGATTCAGAGGTCACCGCGGAGTTGACCGGCATTTTTGCAGCGTTCAAAGCCAATCGCGAAGAAGGGGAATCGCTCGGAACATTCTGCGATCGCGTCGGTGCCGAGAAATTGGCTGAGCTAGCCGAAGCTGCCCCGCTGCCTGCCTGATCGGGTTGCGAGCGGGGGCGGAGCAAGGGTGCTCGCTCGAAAACTCATGGAAACGCAAAACGGCTTGGTGATTTCACCGAGCCGTTTGTTTTGGAGGAGTGAGTGATTCGGAGTTCGCAGACGATTTCGTCCTGCGCCGGCCGGTCACTCTGGTTCGCAAGCCGAACTCAGCAAATGGAGTTCTTCGTTCCGCCGGATGCGGTTCGGGCAGCGTCAGGGTCCTCGTCGCCAGGAGGATTGCCATCGGGTGAGGCGCCGGGAGGATGCTGCACGTTGGGGTTGGCTTCGATCACCGTTTTCAAGACATCGATCAGTTGATCCAGGCGGAACGGTTTGAACAGAACCGCCTTGGGGTGCAAGCCATTTTGCTTGGCTTTCACAATCGAGTGTCCGGGGTCGTAACCGAACCCGGTCATCAGGATCATCGGCACGTGCGCCATGACCTTTTCAAGACGCAGCATCAATTGGTAGCCGCTGTAGTCGGGCAGTTTGATGTCGCTGATGATCGCGTCATAGCTGTCGTCGCCCGCACTCCGGCGGACCATCAAGACCGCTTCGTCACCTTCGTGGGCGGTTTCAACGACACAGCCGTATCGTTCGAGCAACTGGTGGGCGTCTTCGCGAACTTGTTCGTCGTCGTCGACGACCAGGATCCGGCGGGCGCGGAGGATCGCGTTTTGGTCCAGTTTCTCGTCCGCGGGAACGGCTTCCAGGGGAGTCATCTTTTGGCCGATCTGCTGGATCGTCCGTTTGATGTCGCGGGAGTTTTGCAGGATCCGGCGGAGGCGATCCATCACTTCGGGGCTGTGCCCGATGTAGCCTTCCATCACGTGGACGGCGTCGTTGAGGATCGCATCGACCGGCAAAGCGACTGCGCTATGAATCGCATCGCAGCTCTGTTGAGCCGTGTTGGCTTTTTGAGCGACCAGAAGCTCAAGTGTGTTCAGGGCGAACGCAATGTCGCGAGCGAAGATCTCCAGGAACTGCAGATCGCTGTCGCTGAAGGCTGCCACGTCGGGGCTTTCGACGTTGATGGTCCCCAGCACTTGATCGTGCAGGACCAGCGGGACCGTCAGGGAGCTGCGGGCGTCGGCGACACCGGGGATGAAGAGCGGGTCGTTTTGAACGTCGTGACAGACGTAACTGACACCGCTGGCGGCAACGTACCCTGTGATGCCGTTCTCTCGCGGGTGAGCGGAAAGGCGGCGGTCGGAGGCTTCCTCATCGATGCCGACGCTGAGCAACGGGATCAGGTCGCCGGTGGTTTGCTCGAGCACTCGAATCTCGATGACTTCGAAATTCAGCAGATCGCGGAGGTAGTGCTGGATGTTGTCTTTCAAAAGGTCGATTCGGTCATCGACCTCCATCATGAAGATTTCGTTGGGTCGCAGGTCAGCGAGTTCCCGGCCGGCTTGGTGAATCGCCGCCAGCTTTTGTTGCTGCAGGATTTCGTCGGTGATCTCGCCGACGGTGACGATCAAGTTGCGGGGAGATTCCGCGGAGCGAATGGGTGCGGCGTGGACCTGGAAATACTGGTTGTCCATGCTGTGGAGCGTGGAGCTGCTTTCGTCCCCGGTGGCCAAGGCGGTGTGGAAGGGGCAGAAATCCGGCCCCATGATCTCGGGGTTGTGCAGCAATTCGTAGAACGTCATCCCGAGTGGGGTGCCGGCGGGACGTCCCGCCCATTGCAGCAGGCGATGATTGGCCCAGATCACGCGCAGATCGGCGTCGAGCAGCGCGACACCTTCGGGCATGTCGCGGAGCATCAATCCGCTCTGCATCATGCCACGAATTTCGGATGTCTGGGGAAGGCTGGTGCGATCCATCCAAATCCCAGCGACATCCTCCTCTTCGAGCAATGGAAATGCGTCGACGATTGATTCGCAAAACACCCATTCAATGGATGGTGCGTGCGTACCTTCGGCGGATGTGTCCTGAGACAACAACGCTTCTGGCAGCGAGGATCGATCCGGAGGCGAGCTTGGGGCGCCGACACAGATGACCTTTGGCATGATCCTACCTCCCCCCGTTTCAATCTTGACCGTTGGCTGGGTCGTGCGAACAGTGTTCCAGTAACGTCGTCTTTCACGCCCGGTTTGGGAACCACATCCCGGGAATTTTTGCAGAATTCCTGTGGGTTTCATTTCCCACCTGCATTCTACGCAGGAATCAATCGGCAGGTGCGAACGCGAATTCTTCGCGTGCGAGGAATCGGTGGGTGCAGATGAGGGGATTGAGAGAGTTTTGCGAAATTTCCTATCGGAGTGCGCGTTTGATGTCAGTTTCACGCTTACTCTCACTGCATCGATCCCGGAACGTTCGTGTTTCTGGGACGACTGAACAAAAACTAAGCTTTAATCGGTCCGATTGATTGACCGCATTGTTGACACTGCTTACCTGGTACCTACATTTTGGGGTAGCGGGCATTGTTGCCCAGAGTACGCAGCCGTTAAAGCTTACCCGTGTTTCTTCTGTTGCCTCACAGGCTGTGAGCGTTTTTGGAGGTTTTTGATGAGATCGAACGTATTACGGATGGTTCTTGGACTCACAGCAGCAATGTTGCTTGCAGTGAATGTCTACGCAGGATGCGGAGATTGTGGTGGATGTGCTAGCGGCGACGGATGCGTCTCCGATGGCGGTGGTGCCACAGTCATGGGCGGCGGCTACGCCGGCGCCAGCTACGGTAACGCGGGTGCTTGTGGCCCAACCGTTTCCTATCAAACGCAGACGGTAATGCGTTCTCAGTACGTGACTGAGACTCGGATGGTTCCAACCACCACGTACCAACGTCAAACGCAAACTCGCATGCGTAGCGTGACCAAGCAAGTGGCTCGCGTTGAAAGCCGCGAACAAGAGTACACGGTCAACGTGCCGCAAACTCAAACCCGTACGGAAACCTACGACGTTCAAGTCGCAGTTCCTTACACCGAAGAAGAAACCTACTCGGTTCAAGTTCCTGTCACGACAGAAGTCGAACAGTCTTACCAAGTGTCGGTTCCTTACACCGAAAACATGGAACAGTCGTACCAAGTTTGCGTCCCCTACACCGAGCAGCTTGAGCAAAGCTACACGGTCCAGGTCCCGTACACCGAGACCAAGACGCAAACCTACACCGTCAACGTTCCTTACACCGAGCAACAAGAGCAAACCTACACGGTTCAAGTTCCTGTTCAGCAAACGCGTGAAGAAACCTACCAAGTGTCGGTTCCTTACACCGAAGAAATGGAGCAAAGCTACACGGTTCAAGTTCCTGTCACGAGCACGCAAACCCAGACTTACCAAGTTTGCGTTCCTTACACCGAAACATTGACCCAGACCTACACGGTTCAGGTTCCTTACACCGAAACCAAAACGCAGACCTACACGGTCAACGTTCCTTACACCGAAACTGTTGAACAGCCATACACGGTCAGCGTTCCTGTGACGGAGCAAGTTGCTCAGACCTACACCGTCAACGTTCCTTACACCGAGAACGTTGAGCAAACCTACACGGTTCGCGTTCCTGTTCAAGAAACCAAGACTGCTTTCCGTACCGTTACCAAGTGCGTCCCCGTGACCAGCATGCGTACCGTGACAAAAGACTTGGGCAGCTACCAATGCCAAGCCGTCGTTTCCGGCGGTGCAGCAGCTTACGGTAGCGGTGCTGGCGTCTACGCAGCTGGTTCAGGTTGTGGTTCGTCGGCTTGTGGTGGCGGATGTGCAAGCAGCTGTGGCTCTTGCTCAGCTTGCACCAGCAGCTGCGGTGGCGGATGTGGCTCGTCGGCTTGTGCTGGCGGATGTGGCGTTGTCGGTGGCGGTGCTGCTTCGGCTGGATCGGCATGCGGACCAACTGTTTCGTATCGTCGCGTTTACGTTCCAAACTTGGTGACGGAAGAAGTTCCAACCACCTCGTACCAACGTCAAACACAACAGGTTCCTTACACCTACACGACGACTTCGTACACCACGCAAACTCAATCGCGTACGGTTCCTGTCACCAAGTGCCGCACCGAAACTCGTGAGCGTATGGTCAACGTGACCAAGTACCAAACTGAAACTCGCACTCGTACCGTTCAGGTTCAAAAGTGCCGTCAAGAACAACGTACTCGTGACTACACCGTCACCAAGTACCGCACCGAAACGAAAACTCGCGAAGTGCCTGTTCAAAAGACTCGTTTGGAAACTCGCACCCGCGAAATTCCTGTGACGACAATGAAGACCGAAACTCGTACTCGTACCGTTCCTGTCACCAAAACTCGTGTTGAATCCCGTACTCGTACGGTTCCTTACACCACGATGACAACCGAAGAACGCAGCCGTACGATCACGGTTCAGAAGTGCCGTCAAGAAGAGCGTACTCGCGACTACACCGTCACGAACTATCGCACTGAAACTCGCACCAAGTCGATTCCAGTGACGAAGACTCGTTTGGAAACTCGCACCCGTTCGATTCCTGTGACCAAGACTCGCATGGAAACTCGCACTCGCATGGTTCCTCAAACGACCATGACCAGCGAAGAACGTACCCGTACGGTCAACAAGACCCGCATGGAAACGCAACAACGCACTCGCGAAGTTGCTTACACCGTCAACACTCCTGAAACTCGTACTCGTACTTACAACGTGACTGTCTATGACACTGTCACCGAAGAAGTGCCAGAAACCTACAGCGTTTGCGTTCCTGTGCAAACAATGAAGGAAGTTCAAGTTCAGGTTTGTCAGCAAGTCCCAACGACTGTTCAAGTTCCTGTCTACAGCTCGTCGGCTGCTTACGGTGCTGGCGTTTCCGCCGGTGCTGGTTGCACGTCATGCGGATCAGCTGCTGCTGCACCTGTTAGCTACGAAGCAGCTCCTGCTGCTCCCGTCATGCAAACCGGTGCTGGTTGCACCAACTGTGGTCAGTGATCGCTAGTCCATCGTTCACTGGAGGGTGACTCACCCTTCAGTGGATTTTGAAATCACAAACGGCTCGCATTCAGTTTTGGATGCGAGCCGTTTTCGTTGCCTTGCTACGTCGTGGGCGTGGCTGCTGGTGATGTCCGAGGGCAGATCGTTTCGGCGGAGTTCCACCTGCCGCACCTCTCCCGAAACGAAGTTTTGGGGGAAGGTCGAGCGACGCCGTTCAGGCGTACGGGAGGGAGGGGGCCGAGTATGGGAAGCGGCGCGCACTGCCCTCCCCCGGTAATCTCGCTCAACGCTCGCTTTCCGCCCCCTCCCGTTTGCAGAGGTCGTGCAGTTTTCTGGTGCTGGG